>CAZHPP010000139.1:0-8959 GCA_964534535.1 uncultured Victivallales bacterium
AAAACTGCACGAAATTTTCCGGGCGGAGACACTTCGCCGGTTCCAGACGAATCCGTAGACCTTCCTGTTTCCGAATCATATCCGCGGATTGGGAAAAACATTCTGCAGTGATCTTCCCGTTCCCGGCATAATGAGGAGAAAACCATGCCGGATGGAAAATCAGGCGTTCCGCAGTGGCGCATTCTGTTTGTTCAGAACGCGTGCTTCGTCCTTGCCGTGTTTTTCCCGGTCTGCGGCGCGGCGCTGACTGTTCTGGCGGGAGCCGGAATGCTTCCGGACATGAACGGAATCTTTCTCCTGATCCGCCGTCTGATCCTGACCGCCAGTCTTCTTTCCATGGTGTTCGCGGGGGCGTTCATTTTCTGGCTTCAGGCTGTCTGGCAGAACATTTTCCCGGAAAAACGCACCCGGATATTTCATGGCATCGGTCTGCTTGCCGTACTTGGGTGCGTCTGTGCCGTTTTCATGGCGTTTCCCGGAAGACGGGGAATCTTCACTGCTGCTGTCGCTTCCGGTGAAATTTCTGCATGGATCCTTTTCTGTGTCTGCGCCGAAAAACGCGGATTCCGGATTTTCCTGCTTTCCCTGGTCTGCGCCATGTTCGGAACCGCGGGCGTCATCGGACGCATGATCCGGTTCCGCGGTCCGCCAGCAGGAGACGACCCCGGCCTGACCGTGCTTTCCGTCTTTTATGCGGGAAGCCCGGATTTCTATCTTGTCTGCAGCGGTCTGGCGGTGATCCTTTTCCTGCTGCTGGTCCCGGCTGTCTCCGGCGTAAAAATGAATGCCGCCGCACGATGGGAATCCGCTGCGTTTGCAGGAACGTGCGCATTTTCGGCTGTCCTGGCATTCGGAGTCATGAACTTTCTGGACCGCCGCACGGATTCCCTCGCCGGAGCGCTTCAGGAATCATACGGAGTTCCTCTGACGCGGGAGGCTCTCCGCAAACTGTATTTTCACGGAAATCCGCCCGATCCGGTCTGGACTTCGCTGGTGAACCGGCTTCAGAAATTCGACTTGATCTTCGACAAACAGCTCTGGGACAATGTCGGTCCGCTGGAATCCAATCTTGTTCTGGCGTTGAGGTCCGGAGTTTCCCGCGAATGCATCCTTCTGCGGGTGTTCCAGGGGAAGCTCGGAAGCCGTCTGGAGAACGGAACTCTTCCGCCGGACGAGTTGGTGCTTCTTCGGAACGTTCTGGAATCTTCCCGCGCCGAACTGGCAGAGATTGATTCCATTTTCGATCCGGCCGGAAAGGATTTTCCCAAGTATGAAGTCGACTTCAGCCGCCCCGTTTCAGGCGAGATTCTTCCGCATCTGAACTGTTTCCGGGCGATTCAGCGGCTGAACGCGGACCGGATCGCGCTGGCCCTGCATGACGGACGCCGCGAAGCCGCGCTCGGGCTATATTTCCGTGCCGGAAAACTTTCCCGGACGGCGTTCGATGAACTGAGCCTGATCGGAAGTCTTGCAGGGATTTCCTGCGAGGCGATCCGGCTCGATGCCCTGCAGCGCATTCTCGGATCCGGTCTGCTTTCCGCTGACGACCTTTCCTGCATTGAAACGGACCTGGAATCGATGGAACCGGCCGTACGCCGGAGCATGATGCGCGGATATTTTCACGAAACCGCCATGCTGATCGACAGCGCCGGAATCGTCCTGTGCGGTTCGGCGCATCCGGAAACGGCGCATTCGCTGCTCCGCTGCGCCGCGGGCGCTCCGGTCTATTCCTATCTCAAGTACGACCTCAACAGCGGCCTGATGCGCTGGAGTGAATTTTACCGTCTTGTCCTGAAGGAAGGGCATTCTCCTGCGGAGGGACGGGTCGGCGCCGTCCTGGAGCCTGAGCGGCGGCTTCCTCTCTGCGGGATGCTGCTTCCCGCGGTCGGGAAGGCCTGGGAAAAGGTTGTTTCGCTGGAAGCCCGGCTCCGCATGGCGCGCACGGCCTGCCGGATCGAACGGTTCCGTCTGGAGACGGGACGTCTTCCGGAAACGCTTTCCGAACTTGCAGGAATCCTGCCTGACGATCCGTTCTGCGGCATGCCGTTCCGTTATTCTGCGGAAGGGCCGGGGGAGGGCTGCCGTCTTTGGGGAATCGGTCCGGACGGCCTCGACGGCGGCGGACTGAATCCGCGCGAGGACGATCTTTTCCGCGTGCCGCGGAAACTGTCCCCCGCATCCGGACGCTGATCCCGCTTTACTTTACGGCGTTTTCAAAGAATGCGCACGGGACGAGTCCGGCTTCGTTCGCGAGATTGCATTCGTAAAGTCCGCTCCACATGTAGCGGAAAAATTTCGGATTTGCCACCCGCTTCGAGGAAATGACGATTTTCTTCCCTTCAATGACAGCATCCGCAGGGAAGAATTCGCCGTTGATTCCGGCAATTTCAAAGTGACGGGGCGAATGTCCTTTCGTGACGGTCCAGCGTTCCACGTTCTTGAAGGTGAGGACAACCCGGCTTCCCTCGATCCGGAAGGAGTCGAACCGCGGGTAATCCGCCTTGATCTCCCTGCGGCCGTAGTCGCGGTTCAGCGCGAGCATGGCGAGCCGTTTCCCGACGGGACGCTTGTCCGCGGGATGGATGTTCCCGATGTTTCCGGCATCGGTGATGACGACCATGCCGGCATTCTTCTCTTCATCGGCGAACTCCTGCTGCATGAGCCAGGTGTTGGGCAGGAAGAAGTCCTTGCCTTTGCCGTAGTTGAACGGGGCGATCTGGACGATGTAGAACTTGAGCGCGGGATTCTGGAAGGCCAGGCTCCAGCCGTTGTAGAGGGCGTGAAGCTTTTCTGTGAACAGAGGATCGTTGAGGTTGTCCTCGCCCTGATACCAGACGACTCCGCGCATGGTGAGCGGCACATAGGGATGGATCATGGCGTTGTAAAGCACGCCGGGCGTGAGCGGATGGCGGTCCTTCACGATCAGGGATTTGGGGTATTCCGGCGGCGGGGGCGGAAATTCCTTCTTTGCTTCCGCGGCCTTGAATTTTTCCAGCCAGGAGGAATATTCGGCGGCCGTCTTTTCCATGAGTTTGCCGTATTCGGGCGAACCGGGATTCCGGGCGTCGATCTGAGTTGCGAGTCCGTTCAGCTCGGGGACGGTGCGGTAGCCTTCGGCGTTGGTCCAGGTTTCCATGCTGGTGCCGCTCCAGCTGGAATTGATCAGGCCGACCGGGACCTTCAGCGCCTTCTGGAGCGCGACTCCGAAAAAGAACCCGGCCGCGCTGAACGGATGGATTTCCGTTCCCTTTGCGATGTGCCAGGGACAGTAGACGTCGGTTTCCGGAATGGGCGAAAGCGTGAGGTCCGTATTGACGAGCCGGAGCAGCGGAAGATCGGTCTTCGCGGCGATCCTGTCGCCTGACGCCTGACGGTACAGCGGATCGGGGCCCCAGACCGGCATGTTCATGTTGGACTGTCCGGCGCAGAGCCAGACTTCCCCCACGACCACGTTCCGGATGACTTTGGTCCCGATGACGAGACTGCGGCCTTCGGCGGAGACTTCCAGCGGTTTGAGCCGGGCTTCCCAGCGGCCGTCCGTCCCCGCTTTCACGCTGACTTTCTGGTCCGCGAACGAAATCTCCACGGTTTCGCCGGGATCGGCCTTGCCCCAGACTGCGACGGGCATGCCCGACTGGAGAACCATGTTGTCCGAAAAGATCAGGGCGGGTCTGACTGCTGCGGAGAGCGTCGCCGACGCGGCGCAGATCAGTGCCGCAATGCCGTACCGGAAAAGTGCTTTCATTTCTTCCTTTGCCTTGTGATGGAAACAGTTGAATATAAGTTCGATTTTCTGCGCATCATGAATTCTGTTATTATAACGCGCCTTCGGGAAAATTCAAGCGGAAAACGAGGCGTCGGTCCGGGAATGTTATTTTCTGACATTTTCTGCTTGGCCGGGAGCGGCGATTTCTTGCTTTCCCCGGCGGACGGACTATATTTTCAGAAACAATGGAGGATGCTTCATGATACGCCTGAACATTGTGCCTCTGCTGACCGACCATGCGGAGGAAATTTCAAAAGACCTGATCCGGCTTTGCCGCGGCCGTGTGATCGATTCCGCCGCGTTTGAATTTACGCTTGTTCCCGAAGGCGTTCCGGCCTTCGACAAGGCCGGGGAATGCGTGCGGCGGTTCCGGATTTTCCAGAACCTTCTGAAAGGCTCCGGACTGCCCGTCGGAATCCTCTTCCAGGCCACCATGGGCCACGGCTGGGTGCCGGATTCCCCCGCGGACTTCCAGAGAATCCGCAGAATCGACGGAGAGTTCCAGTACACCTTCTGCCCGGAGGATCCCCGCTTCCGCAGCTATCTTTACGATTCCGTCGTAAAGTCCGCGCAGGCCGGCCCCGATTTCCTGATGCTCGACGACGATACCCGCATGATCACCGGACGCAATGCGTGCTTCTGTCCGCTTCACACGGCCATGTTCAACCGCGAATACGGCACGGATTTCACGTCCGACTCCCTGATCGAGGCCGTGAAGACTTCCAGAGATACCGCCGTGAAGTTCGATTCCCTGATGAAGAAGAGCATGGAAAACTTTGCCCGTCTGATCCGTTCCGCCCTGGATTCCGTGAATCCGGACCTTTTCTGCAGTTTCTGCGTATGCGCGGAGGATCTCCGGCATGCTCCGGAAATCGCCCGCATCCTGGCCGGGAAAGACAGGACCCCCGTCGTCCGCATCAACAACGGCTTTTACCTGAAGGACAGCCCGAGAAATTTTTCCTCCTGGGTCTTCAGAACAGCCGCCCAGACTGCCGCGTTTCCGGAGAATTTCACCCTGCTTGCCGAACCGGACACCTGTCCTCAGAACCGCTATTCGACTTCCGCGAGCTTCATGCGGTCGCATCTGATCCTTTCTCTTCTGGAGGGCTGCAGAGGCGGAAAGCTGTGGATCACGCGCACCGGCGGATACGAACCGGAAAGCGGACTCGAATACCGCCGCGTCCTCAAGGAGGATTCCGGACTGCTGGAAGCCGTTTCCGACATGCGGTTCAATTGGACCGCTCCGGCGATTCCGCTGCCTGCGGAGCCGCCCTTCAATTTCCCATGCATGACCGGAACGCTCCGGTCCGGCTGGAATGAAACGTTCGGACGCATGGGCATTCCGTTCTGCTTTCGGCGCGGTCCGGGAAAAATCACTCTTCTGACCGCATGTCAGGCCGATTCCCTTTCCGATTCCGAACTGCGGGAGGTTTTCCGGAACCATGTGCTCCTGGACGGTTCGGCCGCGATCGCTCTTTCAAAGCGCGGCCTTGATTCTCTGACCGGAGTCAGGGCGAAACCGTGGTCCGGCAGCCATGTTTCCGTGGAACGCTGGAACGGCGAAACGATTGTAATACCCGGCGACTCCGAATTTGCGGAACTCCTTCCCGGAAAATCCGCCGCCGTCCGTTCGGAACTCTTTCACCGCGGCTATGTCTTCGATTCCGCCGAGGAGAAGCTTTCGCCGGGCGCCGTGCTTTTTGCCGGGCCCTCCGGCGGCAAGGTCCTGACTCTGGCGTGCTTCTACGGAAAAAACGACGGGTTCCGCTCGTTTTCCATTTTCAACGAAGTCCGCAAACGCCAGATCCTCTCGTTCCTGAACGAACTCGCGCCGCTGGACGCATACTGTCCCGGCGATGCAGAACTGATGGTGAAATGCGGCGTCCTGCCGGACGGCTCAAGGATTGTGACGGTCTTCAACTGCGGACTGGACCCGCTGAAGTCGATTCCGCTCCGCGGAACGTGGGCCGATTCCTGCACGGAACCGATGGTCCTTTCCGGAAAAGGCGTCTGGAAGCCGCTGAAATTCGAGCGTGAAAACGGCGTGCTGAATCTCCGGACGGCGCTTCTGCCGGTGCGGGTCTCCATCCTGAAAATATGACAAAAAAAGCGCGGGGCCTTTTCCGGCCCCGCGCCATGAATTCGGAATGCCGGGAAACTTACTTCTTGTCCGTGGTTTCGAGAATGTTCGCCACGACCTTGCGGAAGGCTTCCGCAACCGGGGTTCCCTCCGAATGGTGCACGAAAGGCCGCCCGGAATCGCCGTCGGCGCAGACGCGCGGGTCGATCGGCAGCTTTCCGAGGAAGCGCGTGCCGTATTTCTTGGCGAGTTCCTCGCCGGCGCCGGAGGAGAAGATTTCCGTGACTTCGCCGCATTTCGGGCAGATGAACCCGCTCATGTTCTCCACGATTCCGATCACGGGGTATCCGAGCTGGCTGCAGAAGTTCAGCGATTTGGCAACGTCCGCCGCGGAAACCTGCTGCGGAGTCGTCACGATCAGCGCGGCGCCGTCGGAAAGCATCTGGCAGACGGAAAGCGGCTCGTCGCCCGTGCCCGGAGGACAGTCGACCACGAGATAGTCCAGGTCGCCCCATTCGACTTCGGAGAACATCTGTTTCATCACGCCGATCTTCATGGGGCCGCGCCAGATGACGGCATCGTCGGGGTTCCGCAGAAGGAAGCCGACCGACATCACCTTCAGCGAGCCGACCTCGACCGGAAGCATCTTGTCATTTTCCGATCCGGGACGGGCGTCTTCGAGGTGAAGCATCTTGGGAATGCTGGGGCCGTGGAAGTCGGCATCCAGAAGTCCGACGCTCCGGCCGTCCATGGCGAGCGCGAACGCCAGGTTGGAGGCGACGGTGCTTTTGCCGACGCCGCCCTTGCCGGACATCACGACGATTTTATGTTTGATGCGGCGAAGCGTGAGTTTCATGCTGCGGTCTTCGTCGGTCTCTTTTGCTTTTTCCTTGCAGGAATCGCAGTTTCCGGAACAATGTGATGTTTCGCTCATGGCGGTCCTTTCCGATGATTTGTTTTTTCTCCGGAATTCCTCCGGCGGGACCGCTAATATAGCACGGCTGACGCCCCTTTGCAATCTCTTTTCCCGCATTTATGAGGGAGAGCGGCCGGAAGAACGGCCGAATGTTCCCGATTTTTTTCCCGGAGAGAGCACAAAAATACAACAGAAAGCACATATCTCGCATTGGCACTTCCGCGGTCTTCCGGCTATATTCTGCGGTGTCATGGATCCGAAACCATATAAGGAGGAGATCGGAGAATGGGCAAGAAAATTGCATTCATCGGAGCCGGAAGTTTCGGCTTCACCCGCGGACTGGTGCGCGACCTGCTGTCGTTTCCGGCATTCGGGGACGCTACGCTCGCGCTGATGGACATCGACCCGGAACGGCTCGAATTCAGCCGCCAGGCCGTGAAAAAGATCATCGACGCAGGGAAATACAAGGCGAAAATCCTTGCTACGCTCGACCGCCGCGAGGCGCTCAAAAACGCCGACGGAGTCGTCATCACGATTCTGCAGGGCGGCCCGGACGTGTTCCGCACCGACATCGAAATCCCCGCGCAGTACAAGGTGGACATCAACGTCGGCGACACCCGCGGTCCCTCCGGAATCTTCCGGATGCTCCGCACGCTCCCCGTCATGCTGGACATCTGTAAAGACATCCGGAAGCTCTGTCCCGGTGCAATCGTGCTCAACTACACCAACCCGATGGCCATGCTCTGCCGCGGCATGCAGAGCGAATTCCCGGAACTCCACATCACGGGGCTCTGCCACTCGGTCCAGGGGACGGCGCGCATGCTTGCCGACTGGATCAAGGCGCCGGTTTCCGAAATTTCCTACACCTGCGCCGGGATCAACCATCAGGCGTTCTATCTCGAATACAAATGGAAGGGAAAGGACGCCTATCCGCTGATCCGGAAGGCGATCACGGGCAGCAAAGAAATTTACAACAAGGAACAGGTCCGCAACGAAATGTTCCTTGCGCTCGACTACTATGTGACCGAATCAAGCGGACACAACTCCGAATACAACGCGTGGTTCCGCAAGCGTCCCGACCTCATCGAAAAATACTGCACGCACGGCACCGACTGGAACCCCGGAATCCATGCGTACATCCTCAACGACTATCTTTCCCGCCAGCACAACTGGAAGGAGCTGACGAAAAAGGCGCTGAAGGAGCCGGTCGACCTCAAGCGCGGCGGCGAATATGCCAGCTGCATCTTCAACGCCGTGTTCGGCGACAATACCGCGTTCGAGTTCAACGGCAACGTGCGGAACTTCGGGCTGGTGGACAATCTGCCTGCCGGCGCATGCGTCGAAATTCCCGTGATCGCCGGGAAGAACGGGCTCAAGTCCATGCACGTCGGGCCGCTGCCGCCTCAGCTGGCGGTCCTCGTCAACACGAGTTCGCGCTGCGAGGAGCTCGCCGTGGAGGGCGCGCTTGCCGGGGACGCGCACATGATCTATCACGCGGTGCTTTTCGACCCGCTGACCAGCGCGGTCCTTTCCATGGCTGAAATCCGGGAAATGACCGAAAAGATGTTCAAGGCCAACAAGGCCTATCTCGGACACTTCAAGTCGTTCAAGTGCTGAGTTTGCGAATCGTTCCGGCGGCGCGGAATTCCATTCCGGCCGCCGGAATTTTTCCCCGGACACAGGGGGATATCAGTGCTTTCCTGCGTGTTTTCTCCGCCAGTGAATCAGGGCCGAGGCAGATTCGAATCCAAGTTCGTCGGCAAGATTCTTGAGTGGAAGGTCGGAATCCGCCAGCTCGCGGTACCGTTCCTCGCGCCGGGAATTCACGAATTCCTGAACGCGGCAGTGCGCATAAGTCCGGAACAGCCGCATAAAATGCGATTTGCTGTACCCTGACATGCGCGCAAGCATTGGAATATCCGTGCCGCGGCCGCAGGTTTTCCGCAGATATTCCATGACCCCCATGATCGCCGCTTCTGCGTGGGGAAGGGCGTCTTCCGGGGCGCCGTTTCTGCGGAAGGAGGCGCTTTCTGCAAAGATGAGCTCCAGAACGGAAAGCAGTTTCGCACGGGAAATGTCGTCTTCTTCCGGAGCGAACAAATCCCATGCCCTTTCCAGATACCGGGTGATTTCCGCCGACCGGAACATGAAACGCGTTTCGAATGTATAGGAATCGTGTCCGCATCGGACGAAGTTG
>CAZHPP010000140.1:0-8921 GCA_964534535.1 uncultured Victivallales bacterium
CCGGTGAATTCCCTTCATGACATATTTCCCCGGAGGCGCGTCGAAGACGATGCGTCCGTTGACCTTGATCTGCCAGTTGCGCCATGGATATTTTTCGTCTGAAATATCTGATTTGAGTTTCGGATCGTGTGGATTTGCAAAAATTTCGTATTCCACGGCGGCTTTTTTCAGTCCGGCGAGAGTCTCTCCCGCATTGAGTGTTTTTTTGAGTACGCTGTTTCTGTCGGCGGCCATGCTCCAGAAAACGGGTCCAGTTCCGCAATCCGTCATGACCCGGTTCCATCCTTCGTTTTCAAGATCCGCTCCGAAAGCGCCGAGGCAGACGAGACATGCCGCTGCAATCATTGTTCCCGTTCTCATGATTATTTTCCTTTCATAAGAAGTGTTTTGACTCTTTCGTTTCCCAGTTCGATGCGCGTTCCGCATTTTTCCCCGGTGAACGTGTCGATGATTTCAAGATTTCCTTTCGGCATGACGAGTTCGCCGGAGACTTTGTTCCCGTCATAATTGCGGAGGAACACCGCATAAGCGCCGTCCAGTTCGTAAGCGCTGACGGAGATTTCCGGATTGGTGGTTTCCAGTTTGATCTTTTTCCCCTTGACGATGATTTTTTCCAGGGGCAGAAGCATTTTCGCCGCCTGAGCTGTTTTGTAATAGAGCATTGCGCCCTGTTCTATTGAGGCCTTCCAGAAACTTACGCCGATCGCTCCGTTGAAAACCGATTCAAGAATCTGACGCCGCGGCGCGTCCGGATCGGCGAAGTTCCCAGCCTCAATCCGGGATCTCTCATACATTCTGTTCGGGCCGAGCCCCATGATGATCCGCGCACCGCCTCCGGAGGCGAGTTCCGATGCAACGGCGGCGTTTTTTCCGACGAACTCCGAATCGGCGTTGTAGCACATCGGAAGAATATAATCCACGATCTTCGAAAGTTTACGGTAATCGGTGAGACGGTGGGAGATTGCATTATAACGGCCGGTGCGCGAAATGGAATTATCAAGCCATACACAGATTGTTCGCTTTCCTGTTTTTTCGGGACGGTATTCCATGAATGTCTTCCTGATACCGGCATAGATTTCCGCCACAAGATCGGTCTTGAAATCCCACCAGGCGTCCGTCAGGGCCGGAGAAGCATCGGGGGAAGCCGGATCGATATATGTGAGCGAAGGATATTTTTTTGCAAGAAATTTTTTGAAAAGCTCTTTGCAGCGCGGACAATAGCAGATTGTTCCGGCATTTCCCCATGTTTCCTCGTCATAGGAAATATGGCTGATTCCGTAATCGACGGCGGTTTTGGTTGTGTCCGCTATCTTTTCATAGTATCTTCCTCTGTACGAGGGACAAATCATTCTGCTTTTTTTCCCTGTTATATCAACGGCGTTCAATTCGGACGGATTGATCCTTGACTGGCTTTCCGGATGGAAAAGTCGTCCGGCTCCGTCAAGGAAAGGTTGATCACCGGCGATGACATGTCCCACATGCGGAAACGGCTCCCACAGCTCGTAGGAATAATCCATCCCCGCTTTTCTGAATTGGGATATCGTCTCCGTGTGATACCCTTCGCCCATGTGTTTCAATTCGAAATCGTTGAGTCGGTATGCCTGGAATTTTACAGAGTTGATGCCGGCTTTCGGATAATCCGGAGGAGGAAGTCCGCGGTAATAGACGTCATTGTAATTAAGTTCAATCTTGAGAAATTCGAGTGATTTTTCCAGTTTTGGAAGAGGCTGTATCTTCCTTATGGCCACCTTCTGAGCCTTCAGTGCACCGCCGTCCCATGCCGTCTGGACAAGCATGGAGGAACCCGGACGGAACGCCGAATTCAGTTTGAGCCATGTCGGCACGCAAAGATTATAGTCGGAGTTGCGGTATGAATGAATCTCATAACGAACGGAACCGTCCGGCAGTTCCTGTCTTTTTATGATTTTTGCGAACTGCCGCGTCATTTCGACCCCGGGCGGCAAGGTGAGAACCAGGCGGAATCCCTTTTTATTTTTGAAATTTCCGCAGAGATCGAACTCCATTTCGAATGGCAGTTCATTGCTCAGCCAGAAATCCGGATAATAATACCGGAAGCCTGAAAAGCTGAACGATTTGCGTATCGGCATGGATGTCGCTGGTTTCAGTGTCGTGTTCAGACATCCCGGATTGACCGTGAACTCCGATCTGTTTGTCCGAACGGTCAATTTCTTTCCGGCGGCGAATTGAACGGATTTCCCCGCGGCGGCTTCGGTCTCCAATGTTCCAACGTCCGAAACAAGTCTGACGTGTCCGAGGCTTTTCTTGAAATATACTTCGCCGGACGTCACGACAAGTTCCGGAGTGACTGCAAGCACAGCGCCGTTTCCGGAAAACGGGAATATCTCGCCTGAAAAATTCCATTCGTCCGCCGCGGCGACCGGATTGAGCGTGAGGGGGGCAAAGTTCACTTCGAGTGTCTGTGTGCTTTCTCCTCCGTGCCAGACATACATGCCGTCCACGATTTTGCGCTCCCGGACGAGGATTCCGATTCCTCGTCCTGTTTTGCCGTCAAGCGCGGCCAGCCACGGCTCGGATGGCGCCGAAACGAGATTCAGTCTGTTCCGCATTGCACTCGCGCTGTCGACAGACATAATTTCATTTCCGACGGGGAAATAAAAGACCGTCTCCTTTGAAAATGGAAATTCATTGTGCCAGTTGAGGGAGAATTCATTCTTTTGCGATCTGCTTTTCCATGTTTCGGAGATTTCCAGGACGGCAGCCTCCGGCTTGAGCGAATATATCCTGGTGATCTCCATTCCGGCAGTATTGCCGCCCCGGATGCGATATACGGCGGAAACCTGATTTGTTTCCGGTTTTGAAAGCCGGTATTTTCCGCTCAATGTGGCGAGATTCCCATAGACGGTATCACGCATCTTGGAGGCCCCGGAATAAACATCCTCAGAACGGGTCAGCAGTTCTCGCCCGAGCGTCTTGTCGAACAGAGAAACTATTTTCCCTCCGACCGGAGAAATCTCCGCTTTCAGAAAATTGTTTTCCAGCGTCTGATTCTGTCCGACGGCGAAACCGGTCAGCAGAAGCGGAAACAGCCATGCGATGTTCTTTCCCATTTGTTACTCCTTCGAAAGATGTTTCGGACGCAGGATTGCGACCTTGTATTCTGTTCAGTTTTCAATAAATTATACAGGATTTTCTGACTTCTATGCCGCCACGGTCATAGACATGTCCATATTTAGATGAACCGTCGGCTGCGCTGTAATTGCGTAGCCATTCCCTGAAATATGTGTTCATGTCCCATTGTCCGACGTGTCCATCGAAGCATCCGGCGTTCATTGTACTGAAATGCGCAGCCGTGTTGTAGTGGGGATATCCGTCGGCATGCTGAACATAGTAGTACTGACGGTTCTTCATTTCCCCGCTTGCTTCCCGGCTGTCTCCGAGAATCACAAATGCCGACGGATTCCTGAGCTTGTTCACGGTCGGGAACCAGAGCCATCCGCCGTCGGCGGATGGTATTCTGTTTGCCACATTCCAAATGCTGTGGGGCATTCCAATAGGATTGAAAAAACCATAACAGAAATACTTTGGATAGCTGTTGATTGTCGGGTTTTTTCCACTCGGTCCGCTTGAATCCCAGCGGTAGGGAACATTCCCGGGACAGACCAGCATGTCATATTTTCCGATGATCTTGTTCCTTGTAAAATACTCTGTCCATGCCGACCCTTCCGTATACCATCCGTTGATGATATAACCATTGTAGTCGTTGGAATACATGGAATAATAACTGACCAGCTGTTTCAGATTTCCTGCGCAGGAAATGCGTTTTGCGGAAGCCCTTGCCTTGTTCAGGGACGGGAGCAGCATCGCCGCAAGGATCGCGATGATGGCGATAACAACCAGCAATTCGATCAATGTGAAAAATCCGCGCTTTTTCATTTTCCTTTTCTCCCTGTTGTTGAATTGAATTTGAAAGACTCGCGCTCGAAGAACGTATATTCAAGGACCGTGTTGTCCGGAAAGGACGGAAGCTCCCCGCAGATCGAACGGACAAGATCCAGCGCACGGTCTCCGCACGCGGAACCGACCGTGCTCAGCGGACGGCTGAAATACGGCGCCGCGTCGCAGTTCCCAAAGCCTATCACCCCGATATCCTCCGGAATTCTCACGCCGGCATCCAGAAGCCCACGCATCATTCCCGCCGCAACGTAATCGTTGCTCAGGAATACGGTGCGGAGTCCGCGTTCCTTCCAGAGTTCGAGGATGCGGGGAACTCGTTCCAGACCGTCTGTGAAACGGTCGGTCGTTTCCTTGTACGGGAGGATCATTTCAGGCGAATCAATGAATTCCGGGATCAGGGATTTTTCACGGAGAGTCCATCTGTCGTAAACGGCGACCGGGCCGAGTCCGGCCGTTTTGATGCGCGACAAAAGATTTTTTTCCACTTCATGCGTATTGAATCCGACCCGGATAAAATTCTTTTCAGCGTGCCGCGGCGGAAGCGGAAAAATATAGTCCGATGCATAAAGCCGCATGCCGTCGTCAAGGAGTTTCCACGCCACGTTCCAGTCCTCCAGAAACGGCTTGTAAAGCGGATCGAGCATCTCTTCGGGAGTGAGTTCGCGCAGACGCCCCAGCACAAGCACATCTTTCGTTCCCATGCTGCGGAGTACGGACATTGTCTCTCCGATATGCGAATTCCGCAGTCCCATCAATGTGTATTCGCGCCCGTTCTTTTCAAGATAGGCCACAATACTGCGCAACGGCATGGAGATTTTCGAAAGTCCTGATTCATAAGTAAAGATGATCCCGAGAGGGGGATTCTTTTCACGGCGGCGAAGTCTGCTTGCGGACCGGTTGGGCTGATAGCCGTTGCTCCGGGCGAACGCAATGATCTTCTCAGCAAGTTCAGGGCGTATTCCGTAACGGGCGGAGCGTCCGCCGAGACACATTGAAACGGTCGTCGTCGAGATTCCGAACTTGGCTGCTATATCCGCCAGCGTCATTTTTCCGCATCTCTCCAAACTGGTTTTCTAAAACGTTATAGATATTATATACCAAACCTTGAAAATGTCAAGAGGGAAATGAAATTATTTTTTCTGCGGCTCATAAAAGGAGAAAGGAATCGGTCCGCAGAGCCGCGGTTCCCTGGAAGTCGGACGGAACCGTGAACAGGCACCGGCAATCCCGCAGAGAATATCAATTCCCCCAGTTGAAATCAGGACTTTTCCGCTGTATGTTATGGAATTTCAACAGAGAAAGGCTCCGAAATCATGGCAAAAAAACTCGATATTACCCAGATCGACAGGAACATGGCAGTCAAGATTGCTTCGCACGACGGCAAGGACTGGTATCCGCCGGAATCCTCCAACTTCGAACTGACCGGATTCCTGTGGCACAAGCCAGGCACGCAGCTGCGGCGTCTGCCGCTCAATACAAAAGAGCTCGGGATCCCGGAAGGAGTCGACTGGCTCGCGTGGGAAACCGCCGGCGGAATGCTCCGCTTCCGGTCCGACGCGCTCGAAATCTGCGTGAAAGCGAAAGTCGACCACGAATCCCGCATGGACCACATGACGTTCGACGGTTCCATGGGATTCGACCTTTACGTCGGAACGCCCGGCTCAAAGCACTTTGCAAAGAACACCCGCTTCGACCAGGCGGTCAGTGAATACAACTGCTGCATCTTCAGCACGAAAATCAGGGCCATGCGCGAATTCACGATTCATTTTCCGCTGTATTCCGGCGTGATCGGAGTCGAGTTCGGATTCACGGAAGGCGCGAAATTCCGGAAGCCGACCCCATGGAAGGATCCGCGCCCCGTGATCGTCTACGGGACTTCGATCCAGCAGGGCGGATGCGCGTCGCGTCCGGGAATGTGCCACACGAACATTCTTTCACGGCTGCTGAACCGTCCATTCGTGAATCTGGCGTTCTCGGGCAGCGGGAAAGGCGAACCGGAAATGGCGAAAATTCTCGCCTCGATCAAGGACCCGGCCATGTACATTCTCGACTACGACGCGAACGCAGGAACGGCAGGGCTCCGCAGCACGCTCGCGAACTTCTGCGATATTCTGCGGAAGGCGCATCCGGAAACACCGATCCTCACGGTTTCCCGCACGCAGTTTTCGAATGAAGCGCCGGATCTCGGGAACGAACCTGCCTATGTCGACGACCGGCTTTCCTTCACGGAGACGCATCTCGCCAACTTCAAACGCATGCGGGCGGCGGGCGACCGGAACATCCATTTCGTCGACGGAACCAGTCTGCTGGGCGGAGACTACACCGAATGCACGGTCGACGGCTGCCACTGCACCGACCTCGGATTCTACCGCATCGCGCACGCGCTGGCGCCCGAAATTGAAAGGATCCTCGGATGAATCTCCATGTCCGGCCCGGACGCCTGAGCGGAACAATCGCCGTTCCGGGTTCGAAATCGCATACGATCCGCGCGGTGGCGCTCGGAATGATGGCGGAAGGAACGAGTCTGATTCATGCACCGCTCGTTTCGGAAGACGCCATGTCGGCCTTCCATGCGGCGGAGTCTCTCGGCGCAGGACTGGAACGTCTGGATTCCGATTCCCGATGGAAAGTCCATGGAACCGGCGGACGCCTCGTCATTCCGGACCGCACGGTCGACATGGCCGACTCCGGAACGTCAATCAAGATATTTGCTGCGCTGGCGTCGCTTTCCGGGAAGACGGCCGTGTTCGACGGCGATTCCTCGCTCCGCACGCGGCCGATGAAGCCGCTGCTGGACGCCCTCGCCCAGGCCGGAGTCCGCACCGAATCGAAAAACGGGAAATGCCCGTTCTCGGTCACGGGACCGTTCCGCGGGGGGAAAATCACCGTGAACGGGAAATCCTCCCAGTATGTGACGGCCGTGCTGTTCGCCTCCGCATTCGCGCCGCTGGACTCGGAAATTTTCGTGGAGGACGTGAACGAACAGCCCTATATCGGCATTACGCTTTCATGGTTCCGAAAGACCGGAATCGTCTTTGAAGCCGCGGAAGACTGCACGCATTTCCGCGTGCCGGGACGCCAGAAGATCAGGGCGTTCGAGGCGGCGATCGCGGCGGACTTTTCCACGGCGGCGTTTCCGCTCACGGCGGCCGCGGTCACAGGGTCCGAGGTGGAGATTCAGAATCTCGACTTCGACGATCCCCAGGGCGACAAGGCGGTCTTCGGGTATCTGGAGCGGATGGGTGTTTCCGTGCTCCGCGGAGCACATTCCACGATTGTGAAATCGAACGGGCGTCTGACCGGATGCGAGCTGGACCTGAATGCGACTCCCGATGCGCTTCCCGCCGTTGCGGCGGCTGCCGCCTTTGCCGGCGGACGCACCGCGATCCGGAACGTGGCCCAGGCCCGCATCAAGGAAACCGACCGCATCGCCTGCATGACGCGCGAGCTCGGAAAGATGGGAGTCCGCGTGACGGAGCTCCCCGACGGCATGGTGATCGAGGGCGGAAACGTTCACGGGGCCGAAGTCGAATCGTATGGCGACCACCGGATTGCGATGGCGCTCGCCTGCGCGGGGCTCGGTGCGAAAGGGGAAACGATCGTGAAGGGCGCGGAATGCGCGGCAGTCACGTTCCCCGGATTCTTCCGTTCATTCGAAAAACTCGGCGCGCATTTCACGCAGGAAGCCGCCGCTGACAGGAAAGGCTGATGCAGTGAACCGCATTCTTGAAAAATTCGGGACCGTCCATCCGAAACGGGGCGAACTCGCGCTGTGCCGTCTGGGACAGCACAGTTTCATTGCAAAGACGGGCGAAACGCTGATTGCATTCGACCCGTATCTCACGGACCGGCCGAACCGGCTGATCCCCTCCCCGATCGCTCCGGAAGATTTCGCCGGAATGAGCCTGATTCTCTGCTCGCACGACCACAGCGACCACCTCGACCGGCCGTCGCTGGCGGCCATGGCGAAAGCTTCGCCGGACGCGGTGTTCCTCGTCCCCGAAGCCATCCGGAGTTCCGTGACGGAAATTCCGCCGGAGCGGCTGCGCGGCATGAACGATCCGCAGACGCTCGAATTCGGGGGAATCCGGATCACGGCGTTCGCCTCCGCGCACGAGTTTCTGGACCGCACGCCGGAGGGACTTTACCCGTATCTCGGATACGGCGTCGAATGCGGCGGCGTGCGGATTTACCATTCCGGCGACTGCTGCCGCTACGAAGGGCTTCTGCCGAAGCTGCTGAAGTTCCGTCCGGACCTTGTGCTCCTTCCGATCAACGGGCGGGACGCATGGCGGTATACGCACGACTGCATCGGGTGCATGACCTGGCAGGAGGCGGCCGACCTCGCAGGAGAAACCGGAGCGGAAATCGCGGTCCCGGCGCATTACGACATGTTTTCCGGCAACACGGCGGACCCGCATCCGTTCGCGGAATATCTCAAGGTCAAATATCCCCGGACCGAGCCGGCCGTTCTGGAACCCGGCGAACTCCGGCTCTTCCGTACGGCCAAGGCCTGATCAATCTGCCGGGCGGGCCGTCAGACTCCGTGCTCAATCATGGATTCCGCGATTCTGACCCCGTCGATCGCCGCGGAAACGATTCCGCCCGCCGCACCGCCGCCCTCGCCCGCGATATAAAGCCCGCGGACCGTGGATTCCAGCGTTTCCGGATTGCGGAGAAAGCGCAGCGGACTGGAAACATGAGTCTCCGTCCCGATCAGAATGCCTTTGGAAACGAATCCCGGCGCCTGACGGTCGAACGACCGCAGCGCGCGGGAAAGCGCGTCGGACGCAAAGTCCGGCAGCAGCGAATCCAGCCGCGCGGGCCGGAGCCCGAGGCAGAAGCTCGAACGTTCCCGTAGAAGCGTCCCGCCGCGCCGGGAGAGAAAATCGGCTGCGTTCTGCGCCGGCGCAGCGAAATTGCTTCCGCCCAGTTCGTACGCGCGTTTTTCCATTGATTCCAGGAACTCGAACGCTTCCCGCGCG
>CAZHPP010000141.1:0-8893 GCA_964534535.1 uncultured Victivallales bacterium
GCGCAGTGAACTTCTGGACGGGGCGTCCGCTGAAATTCACTTCTTCGCATTTCGAGTGCGAACTTGCGCCGAGGAGCTGTCTGCTGGTTCAGTTCCGCTGAGATTTTTTTGCTGTGTACGCAGCGTTGTCTGTTTTTCCCAGGAAACGAGCGCAAAAAATTGAATTTTTTGCGCAGGGTGCAGGGCTCTTTGAGTCCTGCCGAGGGTTCAAGGGGCGAGCAGCCCATTGGAAATGTATTAACATCAGTCATCACATCGAACAGAGCCATTTTTTAACGTTCGGCAGGACGCCGCGCCGGCATGGCACTGGAAGTCTTTCGGACTGATTCGGGAGGGGAGTGCTTTTTTTCTTTCATTTCCTTCCCGCGCCGCTTGAAAATCATGCGGCATGAAGGTATACTTTCTCCGGTTTTATTCCGGAAGGAGAAATATTCATCATGCGTCTGCCGCCTTTCCTTGAAAAACTGATCAAACTTCTGCTGTTTCTCGCCGTATTCGGCACGGGCATCCTGTTTTCCATCCGCGCATGCACCACGGAGTCCAGGATCACGGCGATTGCCGGGATTCTTTCCGCGGCGGTGTTCGGACTGCTGGCGGCCCTGCTGTTCATCCTGTTCTACCTGCCCGGCCTGGCGGAAAAGTTCAGCGATTCCCTGATTTTTCCCCGCTTCTTCCTGAAAAGCGCCCCGCTGATCCTCACGCCGATCTACGGCATGATTTCCGCCGGGGAATATGCGGGGGCGGAACACGAGCTTCTGGAACTCCGGAAGGAATTTCCGCTGAACCCGGAGATCACGTCCATGCTTCTTCTGATTTACGGCGAGAAGCTGAACGATCCCGCGCGCGCGATTCAGATCGTGGCCGAATACTTTGCCTCTGACGAAATCGAACATTCGCCCGAGAATCTGAAAATCCTGATGCGTTATTCGGACCTCTGCCAGGAAGCGGGAGAATTCAACTCGCTGATCGCCACGCTTCGGCGCGAACTGACCCGGGAAATCTATTCCACCCCCGACCGGAGCGCCATCAGCTGCAGGCTGATCGCGGTCCAGAGACTTCAGGAGAAATGACCACATGAGTACTCAGCCCCGGACCATCGCGGAACTTCTCCGTTTTGCGGCTTCCTCCGGCGCCTCCGACCTCTTCGGATCGGCCGGAAAGCCGCCCGTGTTCCGCCGCCGGGGAGAGATCGTTGCCGAGCAGAAGGACCTGATCCTGACCGCGGCGGCAATCGACGAATTCCGCCGCTCCGCGCTTTCTCCGGAAGCCGAAAAGAACTATCAGGCCCGTGGTGCATATGACGCCTCCTATTCGCTTTCGCACCGCGAACGGTTCCGCATCAATTTTTTCAACACGCTTTCCGGCCCGGCGTTCGCGGCGCGCCCCGTCCGGCTCGGCGGCGAACTGATGATCTCCGACCTTCATCTCCCGGCGCTTCTGGAGACCCTGGCGCTCGCGCCCCGCGGACTGATCCTCATCACGGGGTCCACCGGCAGCGGAAAATCCACCACGCTCGGCGCCATGATCAACTACATCAACCGGAACGCCAGCCGGCACATCCTCACGATCGAGGACCCGGTCGAGTTCCTTCACGAGGATATCCGGAGCCTGGTTTCCCAGCGCGAGATCAATTCGGACGCCGTGAGTTTCGTCGACGCGCTCCGCAGCGCCCTGCGTGAAAATCCGGACGTGATCGTGGTCGGCGAAATGCGCGACACCGAAACCATGCAGACCGCCATCAATGCCGCGCTCACCGGACATCTTGTCATCAGCACCGTGCATACCTCCGATTCGATCCAGACCGTGGAGCGGATCGTGAACATGTTCCCGGAGGACCAGCGCGTTCAGGCGGCCATCGACCTTGGCATGGCCCTCAACGCGATCGTTTCCCAGCGGCTGATCCCCGCGGAAAAGTTCGACGGCATGATTCCCGCCTTCGAGGTGCTGATCGGCACTCCGCCCGTGAAAAAACTTGTGGCAGACCGCGACTACGGCGGGCTCGACGAAGCGCTCCGGCGCGGCGCCGGTTCCGGCATGACCACCTTCACCCGCGCCGTCTTCCGGCTCTGCAAATCCGGCAAAATCTCGCTCGAAAACGCGCGCATGGCCGTCGACAGCAGCGACGAGCTCGACCTCCTCGTCAAAGGCATGGAAAGCGGCGTGGACGCCTTCCGGAGCCATTACGGCAGCGAGTCCGATGCCGAGGACGGCTCGTTCGTCGACATGCGCTGCCTTCTGCGGACCGCGATCCGCAACGGCGCCAGCGACCTGCATCTTTCCGCGGGAGCCAGCCCGAACCTCCGCATCAACGGCTCCCTGCGTCCGCTCGACCTGCCGCCGCTCACGGGCCTGGACATCCAGCGGCTCCTTTTCAGCATCATCAACCAGCGCCAGCGGATCGAGCTCGAGGAAAAGCGCGAACTTGACCTGGCGCTCGCCGTGACCCTGCGGCTGAATCCGGACGAAGAAGAAAAAGTCACGCGGTTCCGCATCAACGGCTTCTATCAGCGCGGCCAGCTCGGCGTGGTGGCCCGCGTGGTCAACATGCGGATTCCCACGCCAGCGGAACTCACTCTGCCGGATCCGGTCACCCGTCTGACCACGAAGCAGCAGGGGCTGGTGCTGATCACGGGACCTACGGGCAGCGGAAAATCCACGACCCTCGCGAGCCTCATCGACCTGATCAACCGCACGCGCTCCGCCCACATCATCACGATCGAGGACCCGATCGAGTATGTGCATTCCAACATCAATTCCATTGTGGAGCAGCGCGAACTCCATGCGGATACACTGAGCTTCTCCACGGCGCTCAAATATGCGCTCCGCCAGGACCCCGACGTCATCATGGTGGGCGAGATGCGGGATACGGAAACGATTGCCGCCGCGCTCACTGCCGCCGAAACGGGACACCTGGTGTTCGCCACGATCCACACGAACAGCGCGCCGCAGACCGTCGACCGCATCGTCGATTCGTTCCCGACGCAGCATCAGAACCAGATCCGGCTTCAGCTGGCGGGCGTGATTCTGGGCGTGGTTTCGCAGCGCCTGCTGCCGCGCACGGACGGCGCAGGACGCGTGGCCGCGTTCGAGGTCATGATCGGCACGCCGCCGGTTCAGGCGCTGATCCGCGAGGGCAAGACCTATCAGCTTCAGTCCGTGATCGAGACCAGCCACAAGGACGGCATGATCACGCTCGAAAAATCGCTGGAGAACCTTTACAACCGCAGTCTGGTCACCCTTGCGCAGATCAACGCCTTCAAGGCCGACTACAAGGAAATCAAAGAGTTCTGATTCCTCCAACTTACAAAAAACGGCTCCGGAAAACGCCCTTTTGAAAAGCGTCTTCCGGAGCCGCAAACCATTGGGAGGAAAAGAATGTTTACTTTTTCTTTCCGCCGCCGGATTTCTTACGGCATGCCATATCCCACCTCACTTTCCCGTGCTGGAAACCGCCGCAGGCGCGGCGGAATCCGATGTGTTTACGCCCGAAGCCGTAACAGACAGGTTCTGATGCGTGGCGGAAATCACCGACGCAAGTCCCGTCAGCTGGGCTTCCGAAAGCACATGGTCCTTGTGAAAGCTGATGAATCCCTTGTCGGCCTTGCCAACGCCGATCTTGACGGTAGGCGTGACGTTTTCCGTGCTGGTCGTGGTCGCGCTTACGTAGGCAAGCCAGCCCGATTCCCAGGCCACGATCGTCTTGTTCTTCGTGCTTTCCGCGATCTCCTTCACGAAACTTTCCTTCGTTACGGCGGTGCGGACGACCCTCCCGGCGGAATCGTATTCGGTGACGGTTCCCGTGGTCCCGCATCCGGCAAGCAGTACGGCCAGACCGGCGGCGGAAAGACTGAAGCACAGCAATCCCTTCTTCATCTGGAATGACTCCTTCTTTTCCGGTTGATTCTCCAGGCGATCCAGCCGAAAAGACGCAGTGCAAGATAAATGCTCCAGCGCCTCCAGAAGCTCAGTTTCGGACGAAGCAGCGCACTGAAATAAAGGTCCGCAAAACTGCGTGCGGCCTTCTGTGTGCGGTAAAGCCAGTCGTGGCAGACCGCCTCCTTCAGATAGTCCATCTGGAAGGGGTGTCCGATCAGACGCCAGAAGAACCGCGGCATGCTTGCGCCGTCGCTCGAAAATCCTCGTGGGACTTTCACCTTCACGCCGAGGGCATGAAAGGTGAGCGGGTCAAGCGTGCGGAGCACGGTCTCTCCGGCGGAATTGCGGAACAGTTCGACGCGCAGGGGTGAATTCCCGGCACACGGCGCTCCGGTCCCGGAAGTGAATCTTTTCATCGGCTGAAACTCCTTTTCTCCGGCCGGAGAAAGGTGTTTTCCCCGGTCAGGGCGGAACAGGAGTTGTCAACCGGAAACCGTCAGTGCGCCGTCCGGCGCATTGCGGAGGCAATGGCGAATGCCGTATAGACGGTCGCAAGCGCAAGCATGACTGCCATGCCGTAGAACGGAACGTTGAGTCCGAACGCGGCCACCCAGCCGCCGGCCAGCGGCCCCAGCGTGCCCGTGGCGCCCACGACGGCTTCGTTGATCGAAAGATTCTTTGCGCTCTCCCGGCTGAGCATGGACATGAAGACGAAGTTCATGTAGAACATTCCGGAAAAGATGCCGAGGATGACTGCCGCGCCGCACATGGCGAGCGGCACCGTGCTCCAGGCGAACAGCAGAAGTCCCAGGACGCCGCACAGGCAGAGAATCACCATCTTGGGCACGCTGTACATCCAGTATTTTCCCCACTTCGCGAGCGAAAGCCCCACGAGCGCCTGGGAATAGCTGATGAGCGCGAGAATCACGCCTTCCCACGCCTTGTCGAAGGAAAGCGCGTTGGTCTTGTACGGAAGATAGGACCTGAGGACGGCAATGATGACGCCGCCCGCGGCGCCGAGAATCCATCCGGTCATGACCAGAGCCGGCTTCCCCCTGTAGACGGGGTCCTCCTGTGGAGCGGCGGTCTTCGGAACGGCAGAATCCTTCGGTGCGGCGTTCGGGCCGCGCAGCAGGAATCCGGCAAGCATCATGCCGGCATAGTTCAGGGCCAGCACGCCGACGGGGATCATCCAGCCGTTCTGAGGGAAGAGGCTCCAGACGAATCCGGTCACGAAAGGTCCTGTGGCCACGCCGGTGCTCCAGGAAAACGTGTATTTTCCCGTGGCCTTGAGAATTCCGGCCGAGGTTCCTGAATCAAACCGTTTGATGAGCACCTGGGCCGCGGCGCAGTAAAGCGGCCCGACCGCGCCCAGCCCCAGAAGCCAGGCGTAAAGCAGCGTGATGTCCGTGAACAGGATCATGCACAGGCTGATGACGACTCCCGTGAGTCCGCCGAGTCCCAGAATCCGGGAGGCGTTCTTTTCCGTGATGAAGCGGCTCACCAGCAGGGAAACGGCCATATAGGTTGCCGCCCAGGCCGACATGGTGGCTGTCACGGCAAGGGGGCTCGCTCCGGATTCGGCCATGCGCTTCGCGGAAATGTAAAAGACGGACCCGAGTCCGAAGTTCGTAAGGAAGACGATGACGTAGAGGAAGAGTTTCATGGAGGGCTTTCAGGAAAAAACGGGCCGGACGGAGGATGCTTTCCCCGTCCGGCTCGCGGAATTCCGCCGGAGTTCCGGCTTATTTGAGTTTGGAAAGAGTCTCTTCGAGGATGGCGCGGTTCTTGGGCGTCATTTCGCAGAGCGGGAGCCGGTATTCCTCCTCGATCATGCCGCGCATGGCCATGGCGGCCTTGACGGGGATCGGGTTGGACTCCAGGAACAGGTGCTTGAAGAGCTTGTAGAACTTCCGGTGAATGGCGGAAGCCGTCTCATAGTCGCCCTTGAGCGCGGAGGAGACCATCTTCTTGAGTTCGGCCGGGAAGATGTTGGAAGCCACGCTGACCACGCCCTTCGCGCCGACGGACATCATCGGGACGGTGAGGCTGTCGTCGCCGGAAAGAATCGTGATATCGCAGAGATTCAGGATTTCGGAAATGCGCTCGACGGAGCCTCCGGCCTCCTTGACGGCGACCACGTTCCTGTTGTTCGCGAGGCGGGCGATGGTGTCGGCCGCGATCGGCACGCCGGTGCGCCCGGGCACGTTGTAGAGAATGATCGGAATGCCGCACTCGTCGGCGACCGTGGAGAAGTGGCGGTAAAGCCCTTCCTGCGTGGGCTTGTTGTAATACGGCGTAACCTGGAGCGAGGCATGGGCGCCGAGCTTTTTTGCCTCTTTCGTGAGGGTGACGGCTTCTGCTGTGGAATTTGCGCCTGTGCCCGCGACGATCTGCACTCTGCCGGCGGCCTTCTCGAGTACGAACTCGATGACCTTGAGATGCTCCTTGACGGTGAGGGTGGGCGATTCGCCCGTGGTGGCGGTCGGAACGATTCCGTCCACGCCGCCTTTGACCTGGAATTCGACCAGATCGGCGAGACGGGGGAAGTCGACCTTTCCGCCCGAGAACGGTGTGATGAGCGCTGTGTAAAGTCCCTGGATTTTCATTGCTTTCTCCGAAATGTTATGCTGAAGTTGCTTCTGTTTCGCCATGAAAGACTGCCTTCGCCGGACCGGTGAGGTACAGCCCTTTTAAAATATCCTGTTTTTCCGTGAATTCAATCGTGATCGTGTCGCCGCCGCGGCAGAAAAAGCGTTTTTTCCCTTCTCCGCCGAACTTCGACATAGCGAACACGGCCGCGGCCGTGACGCCCGTTCCGCACGCCAGCGTTTCATCCTCGACTCCGCGTTCGTAGGTCCGGATCCGGAAATCGTTCCCGGACTCCCGCGAGATGAAGTCGATGTTCGCGCCTTCCGGTGCAAGCTCAGGGGAAAACCGGAGATCATGTCCGAGCTTCCGGACATCCAGACTTTCCAGTCCGCCCCGGATGAGGATCACCGCGTGAGGACACCCGATCCTTGTCAAGTGACAGTCAAAACCGGAAATTTGTTTCGTTTCGAGCGGCTTTGCATCGGGCATATGAATCCGCACAAGCTCCGGAGCCAGACGCACTGCCGTCAGGTCCCCGGAAGCCGTGGCGAACACAGCGCCCGAGTCTTCCGCCATTCCGGCCCGGCAGGCGAATTCCATCGCGCACCGCAGCCCGTTGCCGCACAGCTCCGCGGGGGAGCCGTCCGAATTGTAGTAGTCGAACCGGATTCGTCCGTCCGGCAGTTTTGCCAGGAATATGATTCCGTCGGCGCCGATTCCGCGCTTCCGGTCGCAGAGCACGGCCAGTTCCGCCTTGGAGAACATGTCCTGCTCCGAGGTCATGATGAAATCGTTTCCCGCCCCTTGCATCTTGGTGAATTTCATGCAGCGCCTCCCATGGTTGTAACGCGCCGTACATATTCGAAAAGGACAACGGTTGCGGCCTGGGCCACGTTCAGCGATTCCGCGGAGCCCGGCATCGGGATCACCAGCGGGACGGATCCCGCCAGCGGCGCCGCGCCGTTGGCCTCATTTCCAAGGATCACGGCCGATTTTTCAAACAGAGCCTTTTCCGTGAACAGCGAATTCCCTCCGGCCGGCTCCGTCCGATAGAACCGGCGGATTCCCAGCGCGGAAAGCTCTCCCGCGGCCGCTTCCAGCGACTCGGAGACGCGGATTTTCACCGCAAACTGGGCGCCCATGCCGGCACGGACTGCTTTTGCGCAGAACGGATCGACTCCGCCTTTCGCCATCCAGAGTTCATGGAGTCCAGCGGCGCGGGCCGTCCGCAGAATCGTGCCGAAATTTCCCGGATCGGCGATCCGGTCGAGAAACAGGACCCACGGATCGGAAAGCGGCGCACTGTTCCCCGCATATTCCGGCGTTTTGCAGAGCATCAGGACCCCCTGCGGGTTTACGGTCGATGCCAGAGAGTCAAACAGTTTCTCATCGACCCGTTCCGCGGTCCCGGAAAATTCAAACGGGGTATCTCCGCGCAGGACGCAGAGCTGAACGAGCTCGGGACGGAGCTTTGCGGCCTCGCCGCACGCACGCAGTCCTTCCACAAGACAGGATTCCGCGTTCTTCGCGCGGCCGTGGCGTGTTCCAAGGGAACGGATCAGGGATTCAAGACTTCGGGAGATCATTTGCCTGCCGGCGAAGCAGCCGGCAGACGGTCAAGTTCTCTCGCCGCGAGATCGGCCCAAAGCGCCATCCCCCCCTGGTTGTTTGCGTTCCGGATATTTGCGCGGCCGAGCATGGCGCGCGCCTCAGAATAATTCTTTTCCGCGGCATAGATCCGCCCGGCGGAATAGGCGGCCTCGATCCGGATATCCTCCGGGAAGGTCATGTCGTCCGCGGCCTTGCGGAAGCGCGCCGCGGCGTCCTTGAGATTGGAGTCGAGTTCGGTCATGTAGGCTGCGTCGATCGCGGCGCGGGCCCGGATGAAGGCCATGGTGTCGGTGTCGGCGGCAACCTTGTCGAGCGTCCTTGCGGCATCGGCGTATTTCATCTTGGCGGCAAGGAGTCTGGAAAGACGGATCCGTGCTTCGCTTGCGGCGGCGCCGGAATCGTGTTCCTTGAGAACGGTTTCAATCTGTTCGACGGTTTCCGTGTTGGAAAATGCGTCGCGGCTGCGTCTGGCTTCGCCGGAATGGTACTGTACCGCGATTGCGATCGCCACAATCACCAGCACCAGAATCCCGCTGCCCCACAGAATTTCGCGGTTGTGTCCGGTCACCCACACTTCGAAACGGTCAAGTTCCTCTCCGGCGTCTGCGGGACCCGGGGCCCTGTTCATTTTATCTGCCATGTCAGAAATCTCCATGCTGTATAATGTTCGGAACTGGAATATACTCCTGCTTCCGGCGTTTTACAAGAAGTCTGCCTGCGTTTTTTTACCTTTTTTTCACCAAAGGCTGCCCTGCGCTCCGGGATATGCCTGCCAAAAGTATTTTCAGGCGTGCAGCAATGTATAAAAGTGGAA
>CAZHPP010000142.1:0-2503 GCA_964534535.1 uncultured Victivallales bacterium
GGCATAATAACTGAACTCTCTTTCCAAGTCAGTGCCATTTTGGCAGTCTTGTCGATGCGGCTGCATGACATGGATTTTTTTGAAAAGGCGCATTTTCTTTCAAAATTCTTTTGCAATTCAAAGAATGACGATATATATTTCAAAACGAAACTTGAGTCCGAAAGAAAAACCTTAATTTTATGGAAAAGGTGGAACAGATGAAAAAATTAACAGCGTTTGCGGTCATCACGGCTTTCCTTATGGCGGGAGAAGTCGGAATTCAGGCGCAGGAAAAGATTCCGCCGGCCAAGGCCGCCGCCATTACGGATGCCCGTGCAGCTGCGGAAAAGACTTCTGCCCAGCCGCAGGCGGAACAGGCCGGTCCCTCGACTTCCAGAATCATCCTCAGCAAGGCGGCGCTCTATGTGCCGAACCTTTTCCTCGATGCTCTTGACACCTTTTCGCTCGATCTGATGTTCGGCGCCATGACCGAACTTGATGCCAGAATCACCCGCGCCTACGGCTTCGGCTGGTACTGGGGCCCCTATTTCGGGGCGTTCAAGGAATATCACCGCCAGTACGGATTTGCCCTGACCCGCGGCTGGTACGGCCAGGCCACATTCTTTCAGGCGGAGGACATGGAACGGGTTCACGCGGTCGGTCCCGTTCAGGAATACTGGCAGTTCGGCTCCAACTTCCCGCTGCCCTCCCAGCCCATCTACAACATGCGGAACGGCGCGCGCGACTACTGGTCGCTCGAAGTCTCCCTGGCGCTCTTTGCCGGCGCGAAGGTCGGAATCCATCCGATCGAAGTGCTTGACTTCCTCGGCGGAATCTTTGCCTACGACGTGACCGCCATGAAGTTCGAAGGCGGCTTCTGGAAGAGCGCGCTTTCCGGCTGGACCGAGCAGGACGGCGACGATCTGCATCTCCACTTTGCCGAATACTGATCCGGCTCTCCAATGAAGGCGTCGGCCGATTTCAAGTGCCTGCGCTGCGGTGCGTGCTGCCGCTGGGAAGGTCCCGTCAGAATCGGAGAGTCCGAAATTGCCGGAATCTCCGCATTCCTCAAGATTTCCGAAAGCGAATTCATCCGCGATTTTACCGTGCTGACGCACGACCGGCATTCGCTTTCCCTGACGGAATCCCCGGACGGCAGCTGTTTTTTTTATGATCCCGACATCCGTTCGTGCCGGATCAATCCCGTCAAGCCGGCTCAGTGCCGCAATTTTCCAGTGCGCTGGAATTTCCCCGGCTGGGAAAACGAATGCGCTGCCGGGAAAAAACTGAAGCAGGACTCCTGAAATCCCGTCCGCAATAAAAAATGCGGAAAATTGACAAATCATGAGGGATATTGAAAAGAAAACTGGAAAAATGCCTTTTCCATGCTATATTTTTTCAATTAGAACGATCAATTCAATCTCAAAAGGAGTGTAAAATGCCTGGAAACAAGAATGTGAATATCGCTGTGGTCGGCGTCAGCGGACGCGGAACCGGTCTGCTCAACCTTCTGCTGGAAATGGACGATGTGCGCGTCATCGGCGTGAGCGACCTCTATCAGGACCGCCTGGATGCCGCCGTGAAGGCCGTCGTCAAGGCCGGACAGAAGAAGCCCGCCGCTTCCCTGGACTACCGCAAGCTGCTCGAACTCAAGGACCTTGATGCGGTCCTGACTCCGTCTTCCTGGACCAGCCATGCGCAGATCTGCCTTGACGCCATGAACGCCGGAAAATATGCCGCCACCGAAGTCGGCGGAGCCACGAGCGTCGACCAGTGCTGGGAGCTCGTCAAGACCTCCGAGCGCACCGGAATGCCCTTCATGCTCATGGAAAACTGCTGCTACGGCCGCGATGAAATGGCCGTGCTCAACATGATTTCCAAAGGCCTCTTCGGAGAACTTGTCCACGCCGAAGGCGGATACCGCCACGACCTCCGCGAGGAAGTCTGCATGGGCCACATCAACCGCCACTACCGCCTCGACAACTACAAGAACCGCAACGGAGACGTGTATCCCACCCACGAGCTCGGCCCGATCTGCAAGTACCTCGGAATCAACCGCGGCAACCGCATGCTCACGCTGAACTCCGTCGCCTCCAAGGCCGCCGGACTCAAGGTCTGGGCCAGAGCCCACAAGATCGATGAAATTTCCGACTACAGCTTTGCCATGGGCGACGTCATCACCACGATCATCAAGTGCGCCCACGGCGAAACGATCACGCTCTACCATGATACCTCGCTGCCGCGTCCCTACAGCCGCTGCAACCTTCTGCAGGGCACCAAGGGAATCTGGTCCGAGGACAAGCACGCCTGCTACTTCGACGGCGTCAGCAAGAAGGCCCATACCTGGGATCCCATGGAGACCCTCTACAAGAAATACGACCACCCGCTCTGGAAGAAATTCCAGAAGAGCGGCGTCAAGGGCGGACACGGCGGCATGGACTGGCTGGTTCTCAGCGGCTTCCTCGAAGCCGTGCGCAACCGCACCCAGACCTGGCGCGCGCACGACGTGGTGCTCGGCCGGCCG
>CAZHPP010000142.1:2513-8830 GCA_964534535.1 uncultured Victivallales bacterium
CTACGACAGCGCTTCCCTCATGGTCATCTCCTGCCTCAGCGAGGAGTCCGTCGCCATGGGCGGCGCTCCGGTCGCGATCCCGGACTTCACGAACGGACGCTGGATCAACCGCGAACCCGTCCTCAAGGGGCCCTACTGCCTGAACGAAGTCTGCAAGTAAGTTTGACGCATTCTTTGACGGCTTTGCACTCCGGACGGTCTGCAAAGCCGTTTTTTTTCAACAGGAGTTCCATCGGGCGATGACGCAGGAGCCGGGAGAAAACAAGCTTCTTCCCATGTACACGGCCGCATTTGCGAGCTGTGCCGCCTTCTTTGTGATCGGGACGATGATTTCCCGGGTGCTGTCGCGCGTGGCCGTGAGCGAATTTGCACTGCTTTCGGCGAATCTTCTGCCGCTGCAGTTCTCCCTGCTCTGCGGGGCGGTCTTTCCGCTGATTTTCTTCCGTGACGGAACGATTGCGGAACGGTTCGGATTCCGCGGGATCTCCCGCCGGGATGCACTTCCCGCAATTTCAATGATCGGAGTCTTTCTGGCCGTTGCGGGAGTTTCTTATCTTTTCAAGAAAGTGCTGACGCTGTTCGGAACGAATCTCCAGGAGCAGCCGCTGGTGGAGTTCGCGTGCAAGGCCGGATGGGGAAGTTTCACGCTGATCCTTGTTTCGGGCGTGATTCTGGCTCCCGCCGCGGAGGAACTGGTGTTCCGGCATGTGGTGTTCAATGCGCTCTGCGGAGGGATGGACCGTCTGAAAGTTCCCGCCGCGATCTGTTCCGCTGCGCTTTTTTCGCTGATTCACGGGATCATGCTCCAGAGCCTTTCACTGTTTCTGGTCGGACTCGTCCTCCAGCTGGGATATCTCCGCGGCGGCATTGCGCGGTCCATCCTCATGCATTCGGCGTTCAATGCGTGCTCGATGGCGTGTCTGCTGTTCGTGCGGATGACCGGAATCGGAATCCCGGGTTGAATTTACGGCGATCCGCGCTATTTTATCCGGATAGAACAACAGGTGAAAGAATGTACCGTCTGATATTTTATGTTCCCGCATCGCATCTGGAAACGGTGAAGGAAGCCGTGTTCGGGGCGGGCGCGGGGAAGATCGGAGCCTACGACCGCTGCTGCTGGCAGACCGAAGGCCGCGGAGAGTTCCGTCCTCTCGCGGGAAGTTCCCCGTTCCTCGGAAAAGAAGGGAAAACCGAAACCGTCGATGAGTGGAAAGTCGAACTTGTCGTGGAGGATTCCCGTCTGAAAGCCGTCGTGAAGGCGCTGCTGGCGGCACATCCCTATGAAACGCCCGCGTATCAATACTGGAAGGTCCTGCCGTGACGATTTTCATTGAACTTCTCTTCAAAGACCCCCGCCTGTTTTTCCTGATCCTGCTGGCGGTGGTGCCGTCGATCTGCTTGCATGAATACGCCCATGCGTACATGGCGCTGCTGAACGGAGACTCCACGGCCGCGCGCGCCGGACACCTCACGCTGAATCCGCTCAAACAGATGGGCGTCATGTCGATCGTGATGTTCCTGCTGATCGGGATCGCATGGGGCGCGGTGCCGGTCAATCCGTACGCCATGAACCGCAGGGGACGCGTCCTCACGTCGCTGGCCGGGCCGTTGCTGAATCTGACGCTCTTCCTCTTTTCGTGGGTGCTGTTTGCGGTCCTGATCTATCTGGGGAACAACCGGCTGGCCGATCCGAACAGGATTCTGATCGAATTCGTAATGATTCTGGGAGCCTACAACTTTGTCCTGTTCCTGCTGAACATGCTGCCGATCCCCGGACTCGACGGCTGGAATGTGCTTTCCGAGTTTAAGCGAGTGAACCTTTCGAGCGAATTTGTCAAGGGCGTCACGATCTTCCTGATGTTTGCCGTGTTCATGGGATTCCAGTATCTTTACGCGGCCGGATTCTTCCTGATGAAGCTGGCGGGGGATTTGGGCCATGGATGAGCAGCAGACGCCTGTCTGGAGCGTGACCGAACTCAACAACGTGATCCGCGACCTGATCGAGAACACGTTCCTGCCGGTCTGCGTGACGGGAGAGATTTCCGGAATCACGCTCCACCGCTCGGGACATGTCTATCTGACCCTGAAGGACGCGAACTCCCAGATCCGTGCGGTGTGGTTCAACGGCGCTGCAAAGTGCGCCGCGCTCAAGATCGAAAACGGCGCCCAGGTCGAAGCCCGCGGGAAAATCGCATTTTACGCCCAGCGCGGCGAATGCCAGCTCAACCTGACCGACATGAAGCCGCTCGGCGCCGGAACGCTCCAGCAGAAGTTCGAGGAACTCAAGCGCAAACTCGCCGCCGAAGGCCTGTTCGACCCGGCGAGGAAAAAGCCGCTTCCGTTCATTCCGCGGTGCATCGGAATCGTGACGTCGCCAGAGGGGGCCGCGGTCAAGGATTTCATCAAGGTGGCGCTGGAACGGTTCCCGCCTCTGCGGATCCGCGTGTTTCCCGCCGCGGTCCAGGGGAAGGGCGCCGAATTCACGCTGGCGAACGGGGTCCGCTTCTTCAACCAGGTGCGCGGCGTGGACGTGATTCTGGTCACGCGCGGCGGCGGAAGCATCGAAGACCTCTGGCCGTTCAACGAGGAAGTGCTGGCGCGCGCGATCGCCGCGAGCGCAAAGCCCGTCGTGAGCGCCGTCGGCCACGAAATCGACTTTACAATTTCGGACATGGCCGCGGACGTCCGCGCTCCCACGCCGACCGCGGCCGCGGAAGTCCTGCTCCCGGACTACAGTCTGCTCCTGCGGGATATTTCGGACGGACGCCGCAGGCTGCTGAACGGCGTTTCGCTTTCTTACGAGCGCTGCAAATCGAGGCTGGACCGGGCGCTTTCGGCGCGGGCTCTTTCCAAGCCGGCGCAGATGCTTCTGGAGCGTTCGCAGTCGATCGACCTGACGGTCCGGGACATGGAGTCCATGCTGAAGCAGGCGGCCGCCGATTCGCAGGCGCGGCTTGAGCGCACCGCTGCAATGCTGTCCAACCTGAATCCGAGGCGCGTGCTGGAGCGCGGATATTCGATTCTGCTGAATCCCGCGGGGAAGGCGGTGCTTTCGCCGGAGGATGCGCCTTCCGGAACGGAGCTTGCGGCTTCGCTTGCAAAGGGTTCGATCCGCGTAAAGTCGCTCTGAATTTTTCCCGCACGATCCCTGAAGGGAAATACGGTTACCGGACTTCGGTGCGGTCGGTCGTTTCCTTTTCCGTGACTGTGAGGAAGCGCAGATGCGCCTTCTCCGCAAACCCGGAACCGTTGATGAAGACCGAGGTGGAAAAAGCGTCGGACTCGACCGCAGTCGGCGCGATCACGGTTGCGGAAAGCATTTCCGCGGGAACGGGCCGTCCCGTCTTCGGATTCATGATGTGCGAATACCGCTTCCCGTCAATGACGGAGAAGCGCTCGTAACTGCCGCTGGTGGCGATGCTTTCGCCGTTGAGCGTGAACTTGCGGAGAAGTTTTGACCCGTCGCGCGGATCGCGGATTCCGATGGTGTAGGGCCTGTCGTTTGCGATCGTGCGGATGTTTCCGCCGAGATCAATGGTTCCGCGGCGGATTCCTGCCTGGACTGCCGCGGCCGCGGCGCGGTCCACGGCCCAGCCTTTGGCGATCCCGCCGAGGTCGACGGACATTCCCTTCTGCGGGAAGAAAACCGTTTTTGCCGCATCGTCGAAGACGACCTTGTCGAGTCCGCAGAGCCGGAGCGCGGAATCGATTTCAGCCTGGGAGGGAACTGTTTTCCGCTTTCCGTGGAAGCCCCACAGATTCATCAGCGGGCGGATGGTCGGGTCGAACGCGCCGTCGGAAAGGACATGATATTTCCGGGAAAGGGTCAGAATCTCCCAGAGTTCTCCGGAACAGCGGAACGGCCGGTCGGCGGCGGAGGCGTTGAGCCTGGAAAGTTCGCTTGCGGGGTCGAAGATATTGCAGAGCTTTTCGACGGAGGTGATCTGGGCACGGGCGTCGGCTGCGGCGCGGTCGACCTTGCGTCCGGAACCGGAAAACTGGAAGGTCGCAATCGTGCTCATGGTCCCGAAGGAGACCGTGGTGACGGCGGAAGGATCGGCGGCGCGCCGCGAATCCCAGAGGAGCGTCCCGGCCATGAGCAGGATGCCGGAACCGATCAGGGCCCAGGAAAGAATCTGACGGAGTTTCATTATCGCCTCGGGAAGAATTTTTTATGGACTTCGAGCAGATGGCGCTGGTCGACATGGGTGTAAATCTGCGTGGTGGAGATGCTGGCGTGTCCGAGCATTTCCTGGATCACGCGGAGGTCGGCGCCGTTTTCGAGCAGATGGCTGGCGAAGGAATGGCGGAAGGTGTGCGGGTGGATGTTCTTCGTGATTCCGGCCAGACGCGCGGTCTCCTTGACGATTCCCCAGATCCGTTCGCGGTCGAGGCGCTTCCCGTGGTCGGAGAGGAAAAGCGCGTTCTCGTCGGCGGAACGGACGAGGGCAGGGCGGGCCTTTTCAAGGTAGCGGTGGACGGCCTGCAGTGCGGGCGTGCCGATGGGGACGATCCGTTCCTTGGAGCCTTTGCCGAGCACGCGGACCACGCGGTCGTCGGTCTTGATGCTGTCGAGATCGAGTCCGGAGGTTTCGGAAACGCGCAGGCCGCATGCGTACATGACTTCGAGGATGGCGCGGTTGCGGATGGTCAGGAGGTCTTTTGCGTTGACGGCCCAGACGTTGAGCATTCTTTCCACTTCGGCGCTGGAAAGGAGGTCGGGGAGGAGCTGCCAGAGTTTGGGCGAATCCATGACTTCGGTCACGTTTTCGGAAAGCAGCCGTTCCTGGAACAGGTAGCGGAAGAAGATCTTGATCGTGACGAGACGCCGCGCGAGCGTGGTGGTTTCCATGCCCCCGGAACGGCATTCGCCGAGGTAGTCGAGAATGCCGTCGCGGGAAACTTTGGACCAGGATTCGATTCCGTGCTTCTGGAGGAATTCGATGAAATGCATGAGGTCGCTGTGGTAGGCAGCGACCGAATTGGCGCTGAGACCGCGTTCCACGGCAAGCCAGCCCGTGAAGTGTTTCAGCTCCTCATACAGCATGTTCCCGCCGGTCAGAAGTTGAACCAGAAATGCGTTTTTCCGCTGGTCTTTTCGTCGATTTCCATGTCGTACGAACGGAACGGAATGAAGAGGATCGTCCAGTCCGTATAGACGGCGCCGGAACGGAGGTCGCGGATCTGCTGAAGGGGCTTTTTCGTCTTGGCGTCGAGAATGTTGAATGCAAACTTGCCGTAGCCGTAGCGGGTATACTTCTTGAAGAGCGGAATTTCCGGCACGGCGAAGGTGATGTTGACGTAGGCGATCGGGATCGGGATGGCGGGCGTGCCGAAGAAGAAGCGGTTGTGGTCGTTGGCCAGAACGGCGCAGAAGGGCTGGATGATGTAGTCGGCGCCGTCGGCCTTCGGGACAAGGACGATTCCGGTCTGGGCGAGGTTCATTTCAAGGTAGCCCTGGAAATACGGCTTGTCGGCCTGCGTTGCGAGATAGGTGTAGTCGAGGAAGACTTTCTTTCCGGAATACTTCTTGAAGTCGGCCTGATCGACGCTCCGCTCGATGGAAGTGGTGAGCAGATACTGTTCGACGGAGTTTCTGGCGGTGTTGGTGGTCCAGGGGTCGGAGCAGCCGCAGAGCAGAAGAACAGCCAGCAGCCCGGCAAGCGACAGGGTCTTTTTCATGGTCAATCCTTTAGTTTATAATGAAATAAATATGATAATATAAATCATTTTTCTGAAAAATCAATTTGCGGAAGAAATTTTTTGCCCGGAATTTGACTATTCGGCCGAAGCGTGATATTTTATTTCTCCAATTCCGGAAGGCTGCAGGTCATGGATTTGAGCGAAGCTGGGAAAATAGAATTCTACATTGAAGAGGTTCGGAAGATCCGGGCGAATGCGCCGGACCATGCCGTGAGCCGTGAGTTTTTCGAACTCTGGGAAAAATTCCAGCAGCCGCGTCCGTTTGCCGTGGACTGCCCTTCCATTCCGTTCGCAGGGCAGCAGATCGCGGTGCCCGTCCTGCCCGCCGAAGGAGCCTATCACTGGAGCGCGGAGGAAAAATGCCCCGTGCTCCGCATCACGTGGAAAAACGGGCTGAAACTCTGTCTGCTGCATTTTTCCCCCGCAGGCGACCCCGTCATCGAGGAGCGCGAGGAAAAATCCGCAGGAAAAAGCGAACGCGATTCCCGGTATCTCGACTACCTTTCGGACGCTGCGAACCGTCTGATCGATTCCGGAATCGACACCTCGAAGCTCAAGAAGAAGGACCTGATCGCCTGCGTGGAATCCATGAAGGATTCCGTGCCGCGCGGAAT
>CAZHPP010000143.1:0-8787 GCA_964534535.1 uncultured Victivallales bacterium
AGAGACGCGAGGCGCCGGGGTCGCCCTGACGTGCGGAACGGCCGCGCAGCTGGCGGTCGATGCGGCGCGCGTCGTGGCGGCTGGAGCCGATCACATAAAGTCCGCCGAGGGCGGCAACGCCTTCGCCGAGCTTGATGTCGGTGCCGCGTCCGGCCATGTTGGTGGCGACGGTCACGGAATATTTTTCGCCGGCCCGGGCGATGATTTCGGATTCCTTCATGTGGTTCTTGGCGTTCAGGACGTTATGCGGAATCTTGCGGAGCTTGAGCATCCGGGAAAGGATTTCGGAGTCTTCGACCGAGATGGTGCCGAGCAGCACGGGCTGTCCGCGCCTGTAGCAGTCTTCGACTTCCTTCAGGATCGCCACGAATTTTTCGCGCTTCGTCTTGTAGACGCAGTCGTTGTAGTCCACGCGCTGGCAGGGCTTGTTGGTCGGGATGACCATCACGTCGAGCTTGTAGATCTGGTGGAATTCGCTGGCTTCGGTTTCGGCGGTTCCGGTCATGCCGGAGAGCTTTTCATAGAGACGGAAGTAGTTCTGGATCGTGATGGTCGCGAAGGTCTGGGTTTCCTGTTCGATCTTCACGTTTTCCTTCGCCTCGAGGGCCTGATGCAGGCCTTCGCTGAAGCGGCGTCCCGGCAGAATGCGCCCGGTGTGCTCGTCCACGATCAGCACCTGGCCGTCCTGGACCACATAATGGATGTCCTTTTCAAACAGGCAGTACGCGCGGAGGAGCTGGGAAATGTCGTGGAGCCGTTCGCTCTTGACGGAGAAATCGTCCTGGAACTTCTGCTTCTTTTCGATCTTCTGCTGATCGTTCAGGGAGGGATCGGAGTCGATCTTCTGGATATTGGCGAGCAGGTCGGGGAGCACGAACGCGTCGGGATCGCCGGAGATGGCCTTGCGGCCCTTTTCGGTGAGGTCTGCCTCGTTCTGCTTTTCATCCATGGAGAAGAAGAGGACGGACTGGGTTTCCTGCAGCATTCCGCGGTTCTGGTCGCTGTGGACCATGGAGTCTGCCTTTTCGACGCGGCGCATGATTTCGGCGTCCTCGAGCACATGGAGGAGCTGCTTGTGCTTGGGCATGCCCATGCGGACCTGGACGAGCTTGAGGACGGCCTCGTCGACGGCCTCGTCGGAGGAGTCCTTCCTGTCGAAGACTTCGCGGGCTTCGTTGATGAGTCTGGAACAGAGGAGGTTCTGCTTGTTGAAGAGGTCGGCGACGAGCGGACGGAGCGTGTCGAACTGATGCGTGTCCGTGCCGCTGGGGCCGGAAATGATGAGCGGGGTCCTGGCTTCGTCGATCAGGATGGAGTCGACTTCGTCGATGATCGCGTAGAAATGGTCGCGCTGGACGAGCTGTTCGCGGCTGGTGGCCATGCCCATGTCGCGGAGGTAGTCGAACCCGAATTCGCTGTTGGTGCCGTAGGTGATGTCGCAGCCGTACTGGGCTCTGCGCTCGTCGGAATCCATTTCGTTCTGGATGCAGCCGACGGTGAGGCCGAGATATTTGTAGACGGTGCCCATCCATTCGGAGTCGCGGCGGGCCAGATAGTCGTTGACCGTGACGAGCTGGCAGTTCTTGCCGGTGAGGGCGTTCAGGTAGAGCGGCATGGTTGCGACGAGGGTTTTGCCTTCGCCGGTGGCCATTTCCGCGATTTTTCCCTGATGCAGGGCGATACCGCCGATGATCTGGACGTCGAACGGGATCATGTTCCAGACGAGTTCATGGTCGCAGACGGTGATGGTGGTCCCGCAGAGTCTGCGGCATGCGTTCTTGACGGCCGCGAAGGCTTCGCACATGATGCCGTCCGTTGTTTCGCCCTTCTGGAGGCGCTCCCGGAATTCGAGCGTCTTGGCCTTCAGCTGGTCGTCCGTGAGCTTCTGGTATTCGACCTCGATCTGGTCGATTTTCTTGACGAAGGGCATGGCGCGCTTCACGTCGCGCGCCGCCTTGCTTCCGAAAATGGCGGTGAGCAGTCTGGTGATTGTCATTTCACATTAAACCTTTGTGCCGGCGCCCGAGCCGGGAACCGTCAGGGGGATGCCCTTGTCGCAGAGCGGGCATTTCTGGGGATCGTAGGTCGGGAGATTGAGTTTGATGAGCGAGTAGAAGGGAATTCCGAACTGGGCGGTGCCGCCGCTGCGGTCGGCGATGATTCCGACTGCCACGGGGATTCCCCCCAGACTTTTCACAAGGTCGATGGTCTGCTGGACTCTTCCGCCCTTGGTGACGACGTCTTCCGCGATGATGACGCGTTCGCCCGGGGTGATCGAGAAGCCGCGCTTGAGCACCATCTGGTCGTTTTCCTTGTCGGCGAAGATGGCCTTGGTGCCGAGCGCCTTTGCGAGCTCCTGCCCGACGAGCAGGCCGCCCACGGCGGGCGAAATCACCACGTCGGCGCGGACGTCCCGCATCTTTTCGGCCAGGGTCACGCAGAGCTTTTCGCCTAGCTTCGGGTCCACGAAGAGCAGGGCGCACTGGAAAAATTTATCGCTGTGAAGGCCGCTCCGCAGACGGAAGTGCCCGGTGAGAAGCGCTCCCGCTTTCGCGAACGCCTTGACGAGTTCTGAATCGCTCATTCCCATGGTGTGACAATCCTTCCTTTTATCTGAATGTTTCGGCCGAGGACGGTTCGATCCAGAGATGGAAGTCGACCTGTTTTCCGCCGAATTTGAGTGAAATCATCGTGTTGAGCCTGGTCAGGAGCAGGGCATACGGAATCTTGACTTCGCCGCCCGGAACGGCCACGCCCACATTGCAGTTCCCGAGAATCGATTCGGCTTCGCGGACCGCCTCGATCAGCTTTTTCAGCTTCATCAGCTTGCCGCGGAGCTCTTCGTCGAAGCAGTATGGCGTATGGCAGACCGGACAGAGCGTCTGGAAATCGGCGTTGGCCAGTTCCATCAGATTGAATTTCACCATCCCGGAGCATCCGGGTTCCGTGCACAGAAAATCAATCTGCGCCTTGCTGGTGTTCTTTTCGGGCATATTGAAATCTCCATCGTTGATTTTGTCAAACGGCAATATAGCACCGGTTCCGGCAGAAATAAAGTCTTGTTTGAAAAAAAATCCCGCTTTTGCCGCTTTTCCCTTTTTTTTGATGCGGCGCGCCTGAAGAGGACGATTTTTTTTCGTTCCGGACTTGAAGATTCCGCTGCGGCGGATTAAATTAAGGTTTTACGGAACATTCCAACCAAATTCCAGGAAAAAATTATGGCTATTACGAAAATCAACAGCGTCCTTGTCAAGCACGGCAAATTCACGTTCGCCATCATCACCATAATCATCATCATCGCGTTCGTGTGGTTCTTCACGCCCGGAATCAGCGGAAACATCTTCCTGGACAACCACAACTCCCCGAGCTCCAAGGTCGGCGAAGTCTTCGGCGAAACCGTCACGCTCGGCCAGGTCAACCAGGCCGTCACGGACATCATGCTCATTCAGGCCATGCAGGTCGGAATCGATCCTTCCCGCGAACACATGAACATTTCCATGCAGAACGCGTTCATGTTCGCCGCCGGACAGGTCCTCGCCCGCAAGTTCGGAATCGCCGTCCCGGAATCCGAAGTCGGAATTGTGATCCGCTCCATGCCGGCCTTCAAGGACCGCGAAGGCAATTTCAGCCGCGAAAAATATCTCGACTATGAAAAGAAGTTCCTGCTTCCCCACAGATACAATCTTTCCAATCTGGAAAACGCCGTGCGCGCCCAGCTCGGATACGCCAGCATTTCCCGCGTGCTCGGCGCCGCCCCGCTCGTGACGAAGGGCGAACTCGATTCCTTCCTCCGTTCCAGCCTGGAAAAATATACGGTCCACACCGTGCTCTTCAAGAACGCCGCCTACCGTCCGGCCGCTCCGGCGGAAAAAGACATCCTTGCGTATTTCAACGCGAACCAGAAGGCCTTCCAGACGCCCGCACGCTTCAATGCGGAAGTCGTCCGCTTCAATTATTCCGCCTACGGGCAGAATTACACGCCGTCCGCCGCGGAAATCAAGCAGTTTTACGACTCGAACAAGGCTGCGTTCGGGAAACAGCCGCTTGCCGCCGTTTCCGGAAAAATCGCCGAGGACATGAAAAAAGCCCGTGCCGCCGCCGAAGCCGAAAAGGCTGCCGTTGCTTTCCGTGAAAAACTTTATGCGGCAACGGACAAACTGGATGCCGCCAACCATGCCGCTTTCCTGAACGCGTTCCGCAAAGTCGCGGCCGCTGAAAAGCTGCATGCCGCAGCCACCGGCTGGTTCTATGCGACGGACAAGAATATTCCCGGAGTCGGCGAAGATCCCGAATTTTCCGCCGCGATTGCGGATACGGCCAAACGCACGCCCATCACCAGCCCGATCGAGGGCAAACTCGCGTTCTTTGTGGCCGCCGTCACCGGCTTTGAGCCTTCCCGTCCGGCAAAGTACGGGGAGGTGAAGGATAAGGTCCGTGCGATCTATGTGGAATCCAAGGCTTCCGAGGCCGCCCGCGCCGCCATGCGCAACTTCAAGGCGAAACTTGCCGATCCCAAAAACGCCGGGAAGCTGCTTTCCTCCTTTGACCGCAATGCCGTCTTCGCGGCTGTTCCCGAGTTCAACCTCGCCGAACAGAAGAACGTCGAACCCGCCGTCGTCTTCCTGGCGCGCCAGACTCCGAACGGAAAGCTTTCCGAAGCCGTGCCCGTCCCGGACGGCGTGATGGCTGTATTCGTCGACCGCCGCACCCCGCCGACTGCCGCAGAAATGGAAAAATTCGGCGATCAGGCCCGGCTTTCCTATCAGTATGTGAAGGGCGCGGCCGTTTCCTCCGCCTTCCAGTACTGGCTGGCCGCCAACATCAACCACGTCTTCGGCGAACGCGGAAACGGCGAATCCGCGGAGTGATTGTTCCATGGCGGGAATTTTCAAAGAAGGCTTCTTTACCGAAGAATTCCCCGAATGGCCGGGAAAGCTGTTCTCCGTCAAGATCACCGAACCGCTGGAATCCTGCGAAAGCGACTACCATCTGATCGAGGTCTTCCGCGGCGAAGGCCTCGGAATCTGCTTCGCGCTCGACGGACGGATCCTCTTTTCCGATTCGGACGAATTTTTCCGTCACGAAATGCTTGCGCACGTGCCCGCCTATGCGCATGAATCTCCGGAAAACATGCTGGTCGTCGGCGGTTCGGGCGGCGTGGTGCGCGAACTGCTCAAGCATCCCTGCTGCGAGCATATCGACGTCTTCGAGCTTGATCCGGACATTTCCTCCATTGCCTCCAAATATCTTCCGTGGGCGAAGACCGCGCTCAACGACTCCCGCGTCGACCTCACGACCGGCGACGCTTCCGCGTTGCTTGCCTCCAAGGCCGCGGCCTACGACCTGATCGTGGTGGAATCCTACGGCATTTCCCCGATCTCGGCGGACTTCGTCAAGCTCTGCAGGAATGCGCTTGCCCGCGGCGGCGTGCTTTCCATCCAGTCCGAACCGTTCCAGCTCAGCCGCGAGACGGCGTCCGCAAACCGGGACGTCTTCAGTTCGCTGTTTGTCAATTCCGGATGCAGCAGCTTCCCCATGCCGACAGCGCCGGCGGGGATTCTTTCCGCCTGCATCGGCTGCGACGACCATGCCGTGCATTATCCTTCGCGGCGTCCCCTCGGCTACAATGCCAGACGCTACAAGGCGTATTCCATCGAGACGCACAAGGCGTCCTTTGCCGTCCAGCCGCTCTTTTCCGCAGAAATGAACTGAAAATATTCCGGATGGGACGGACGGCATCCCGTCATCAATTCTGAAGCCGCGTCAGCCGTAATTTGATGATTTTTCCTTTTTTTGAGAATTTTTATTTGATTTTCCGGGGAACCCAGCTTATATTCCCTTAGAACAAGGAGGCGCAATGACTCAGAATATCACCATTTCCGCCGATCTGCAGAATGCCGCATCCGCATCGGGATATCAGGTTTCCGGAACTTCGGGAACCGTTGTTTCCGTACAGAGTTCAGCCTCCGATACCCTGCTGCCATACACCATGCCCGAAGCGGAATACATGTACGGTTGTTCCGCGACCGCAATCGGAATGCTTCTCGGATATTATGACCTCTACGGCTATCAGGGATACACCGTCTCCAATCTGATCGAAGGAACGGTCGATGTGGATTCGCGCGGTTCCGACGGCAATCTCTACAATATGAATGAATTCGATTCCGTGCTCGGCGCCTTCATCGCCTCCAGAGATTATGCGACCCGCTTCTACGAAAAGACCCCGGCAGAGGAACTGCCCTATACCTTCGTCAACGGCGATCCTGCCCAGGGACTCAATACGTCCGTCTTCGACTGTCTCTGCGACTGGCTCGGCACGGGGCAGTCCTACCGCGGCGGAGACGATTATTCCACCGCGTTTTATTTCTTGTCTCTTGCTGAAGTCATCAGCACGTCAGAGACGGAAACGGTCGGCACGCTTGAAGTTCCCCTGAAATACATCGACTGCAAATATGGCCTCGAACTCTATGTGGAAAGCCGCGGCTACGCGCTTGACGCCAATGCGACGAAAACCGTGGAGACCGACAATTACGGAGGCTCTTTCACCTTTGCCGATTTCAAGGCAGAAATCGATGCCGGACGCGCCGTCATTCTCGGACTGCAGGCTGCGGAAGGGTACGGACATACGGTGATTGCCTACGGCTACAATGCCGCCACGCAGGAAGTCATCCTCGACGATACCTACATGCCCGACCGCCGCATGAAATGGAACGGGACTCTCTCATATTCCGGATATAAGACCTGGCGGATCGACGACGTCACCACCATCGTCTTCAGCACGGCTTCCCTGACAGACGATACCGTCCCCACGATCACGAACATCAGGGAAAGCACCACCGCAGTCACCAGCCAGGATGTGACCGTGACTGCCGTTTTCGCCGACAATGCGGTGCTGGCCTCTTCGCTTTACAAGATCGGTGCGGACGGAGTCTGGACGGCGTATCCTGCCGGCGGAATCGCCGTTTCGGAAAACGGAACCGTCTATTTCCAGGCGGTCGACGTTTCGGGAAATACGGCCTCGGCGAGCCTCGAAATCACGAACATTGACAAGGTCGCGCCGACGATCACGGGCCTGACGGAAAGCACAACTTCCCCGACGAATCAGAATGTGACCGTGACGGCCGTCTTTGCCGACAACCTCTCGCTCAAGTCTTCGCAATACCGGATCGGCGCGGACGGCGCATGGACGGCATATCCCGATTCCGGCGTGACCGTTTCCGAAAACGGAACCGTTTATTTCCAGGCCGTGGACACGGCGGGAAACACGGCCTCGGCGAGCCTCGAAATCACGAATATCGACAAGACCGCGCCGGAGATTTCCCTTCGCGGCAGCAGCACCACTTCCACGCTTTCGGCTTCCACGGAAGAGGGACTTGCCATTGATTACAACACCGTCAGCGCGGACTATGCCGGAGCCTGGACCCGTTACGCTGGAGCAATCGCCGTCGATTCGGAGTCGACGGTCTATTACTTCAGGGCGACGGACGCCGCCGGAAACGCCGGCACGGCGCAGACGGCATTTTCCGCTCTGGACACCGTCGGTCCGACCGCCCCGGCCATTGCATATTCCACAACGCGGCCGACCGAGTCCGCCGTGACGGTTTCCGCCGTATTTTCCGAAGATTCCGTTCAGAAACAATATTCTTCCGACGGTTCAGTCTGGCTGGATTACACCGATGCCGTCGTCATGAATTCCAACGGAACGGTCTTCTTCCGCGGAACCGATTCTTCCGGCAATCCGGGCGACGTCGCCGAAGCCGTCGTTTCCTGCATCACAATCGAAGATGAAACGCTCGGCCCCTGGTCCGGCTCCCTCAGTCCGTCCATCCGGGCGGGCATTTTCGGAATCGGAACTCTCAGGGCCGGAAAGTACACCCTTTCCGGGGATTTCGGAACCCTTTCCGCCAGAATTTACATTGTTTCCTCGTCCACGGGAAAGACAGCCGCCTCCGGAACGGTCTCACGCGGAACGCTCAGATTCAATTCCGCCCTGATCGCCGCCGGCGACTATCAGCTGAAAATCGTCTCGACGAACGGACGCATTTCCGACAGCTATTCCATGACGCTGGCCGGACGGATCTTCGCCCAGACGGACAATTCGGATGACGCGTATGCGTCCTCGCCTTCGCTGACCTGCGCGCCGGGCTCGACGGTTTCCGGCGAATGGGTCGGTTTCGGCGACGCAGTCGACTGGCGCGCGCTGACCGTCTCGACGAGCGGTTCCTATACGTTCACGCTGAGCGGACTTCAGAACAATGCGAAGTTCACGCTGTACACGGTGACTTCCTCCGGGAAGCTGAAAGCGCTGAAGTCTGCGACCGGAACGGCGCTGAAGGACGGAGTCGTTTCCAATGCGCTCCTGAGCGCGGGGACGGCGTATTATGTTTCCGTCCAGGCGACAGGCGCGGGGTCCGGGAAAAACACGTCGTACGACCTTGCGGTTTCCGGGACGCAGTTCACGAGCGCGAATCAGGCCGTCGACGACGCATGGGCGAACGCTCCTGCGTTCGACTCTTCGACGGGGATCACGGGCGAATGGGTCGGGTTCAGCGATGCGGTCGACTACCGGGCGTTCACCCTTGAAGGCGGGGCGAGTCTGAGCTTCGACCTGACCTCGACCGATGCGGCAAAGTTCACCGTCTATCAGCTGAATTCGAAAACGTCCAGAGGCGTAACGACTTACAGCCTGAAGGCGCGCCAGAGCACCTCCGTCAAAGCGAATGTCGGCACGACGACGAAGAATCTGCTGCTGGCGGCGGGAACATACTATATCGGCATGGCCTCTAC
>CAZHPP010000144.1:0-8762 GCA_964534535.1 uncultured Victivallales bacterium
CTTCGCCCGCGTCGAAGGCATTCTCCCCGCCCCCGAAAGCAGCCACGCCATCAAGGTTGCCATGGACGAAGCAGTCAGATGCCGCGAAACCGGCGAAGCCAAAAACATCGTCTTCGGGCTCACCGGAACCGGATATTTCGACATGACCGCCTACCAGCGCTTCAACGACGGCACCATGTCCGACTCCATTCCCACCGACGCCGACATTGCGAAGAGTCTCGCGGACCTTCCGCGCTGACCGGAACAGACAGGCCGGATTCCGGCAGGGCGGAAGAATGTGAGTTCTTCCGCCCTGCTTTTTTGCGGCTTGATTTTTTTGCATTTTCATGGTATATTTTTCCCCGGTTCGACAATAAGATAATGGAAAAACACGGGGAAGCTCGGACATGTTTTCCGGAAAGCTGAATCATGCGGAAACAATCCGTTCGGCCAACGGCGCCGAACTGGTCTTCCATGAAATCGCGGAAGCGGCCTTCGACTGGGAAGGCTCGAACACCCATTCCTTCAACCGGCTGTTTGTTCCCGTTTCGGCGGGCATTCCGCGGAACACCGTTGCCAACCTCACGGGGGGAGTCCAGTTCGAACTGAAGCCGGGACACGCGTATCTGATGCCGGCGGGCGCAAAACTCGGATTCCGTTTTTTCCGGGACAACTATTTTCTCTCGTTCCATTTCAATCTGCTCTGCGGCGGAATCGAACGGATCGAGCGGCGGGACCAGCTTCTGGAGCGGGAACTGACCGCAGGCGAACGGAACGCGGCCAGGGCGGCGCTCGGGAACCCGCTCTCGGCCAAGGCGTTCCTTTACGGGATTCTTCCGAAGTTCGGAATCGGAATTCCTTCGCCGGATCCCGCCGCCGAACACTATGCGCCGCTTCTGAAATTCATGCGGGAAAAGCTCGACGCGCAGACCACGGTCGGCGCCCTGGCGGAAAACATGGGCTGTTCCGCTGACACGCTCTCCAGAGGATTTTCAGGAGCGTTCGGAATCCCGCTCAAACGCTATATGACGCGTCTGCTGGTTTCCAAGGCGGAAAAACTGCTGCGGACTCCAGGAATCCGGATCCGCGACGCGGCATTCCGGCTGGGATTTTCCGACGAATATTACTTTTCGCGGTTCTTCCGGCGCGAGACCGGTTCCACGCCTTCCTCGTTCAGGAAATACTGAACTTTTTCAGCAGCGCGATCTCTTCCGGCCAGAGCGTCTCGTCGATCGTTTCCAGGACCATGGGCACGCCGTCGAAGCGCGGGTCCTTCATGAGACGCTCGAAGACCGCGGTCCCGAGTTTGCCCTTCCCGATGCTGTCGTGACGGTCGAGGTGTCCGGCAAGCACGCTCTTCGAATCGTTCACATGAACGCCCCGGAGCAGGGAAAATCCGAGCAGGGAATCGAATTCGGACATCGTCTTTTCGTAGCCTTCCGGAGTGACGAGATCATAGCCTGCAGCGAACGCGTGACAGGTGTCGAGGCAGATTCCCACGCGGGACCTGTCCTTCACGAGCTCCACGATTTTCGCGAGTTCCGCAAAAGAGCTCCCCAGGTTCGAGCCCTGCCCCGCCGTGTTTTCAATCACCGCAGTGACGCCTTCCGTGGCGTCGAGCGCGGCGTTGATTCCCTCCGCAACGAGCTTGACGCAGTCGTCCGGCGGAATCAGCTTCAGATGGCTGCCCGGATGAAAGTTCAGCCGGTTGAGTCCGAGCGCCATGCACCGCTTCATCTCGTCGATGAAGGCGTCCACGGAAACGGCGCGCTTTTCCGGGTCAGGGTTCCCCATGTTGATGAGATAGCCGTCGTGCGGCAGGATCACATCGGGACCGTAGCCGAATTTCAGGCAGTTTTCCCGGAAGGCGGCAATGGATTCGGCGGAAATCGGCGGGCTCTGCCACTGGCGCTGGTTCTTGGTGAACATGGCGAAGGCGGTCGCGCCGATTTCATGGGCGTTGACGGGTGCGTTTTCGACTCCGCCAGCAATGGAAACATGGGCTCCGATGTATTTCATGCAGTCCCTCCCTTTCCGGACAGGTTACGGTTCATAATAGTCTTCGTGCTGCGGGACGACCGCGGGCGAAAGGATCAGCAGCAGATAGAAGAACACGGTCATCACAAGATAGACAAGGAACAGAAAGTGAAATTTCGTGAACTCGACTCCGCAGAGGGTCCAGGAGGCCGCAAGCACGCCGGCACCCAGCACCAGCGAAGTTCCGAATCGTCCTGCCGCCGTTCCCAGCGAGGAAAACGTATAGCAGAAGGACATGGCCATGACCTTGTTCCCCGGACGCGCCAGCGCCAGGGTCTGCGTGGACCCGAGGCACAGCAGGAACGCAGTCGCAAAACCGTTCAGGAACGACAGCGTGGAAAGCAGAGCAATATTATACGATTTTCCCGGCAGGACGAAGAGGAATCCCGCGATCGTGATCACAAACAGCGTATGAATGAGGACCTGGAAACACTTCACTCCCAGCTTCGTCATGGAACGCCCGACGAGGGCGAACCCCACGATTCTTCCCACCAGCCCGATCGACGTGATCGTCATGATCGTTTCCACGCCGAGATGAAGTCCGGTCTTCATGTAGATGATCGCCAGCGCGAACGCGGGCATCACGGCCATGTTCAGGAAACACCAGTAAATGGAAAATCCCGTGAGCGGACCGTTCCTGATGGAAATCTTCAGCGAGGATTTCATGTCGAACGAGGTCTTTTCCGTGGCGGGGTCGACCGGCATGCGGTCCATGCAGAATTTGCGGCCGTACATCATGAGGCCGGAAACGCCGATAATGACCTGCATGATCCAGATCGGCGGCTTTTCCCCCATCATGAGCCCGAATCCGAAGATCAGGGCCGTGTTCAGGATCATGTAGGAAAAGCGCATGAACCCGAAATAGCTCCCGCGTTCCGCGGGAAGGAGGAAGGTGTCGAGCATGGGATACCATGTGGTCGCATAGAGCGGCTGGACCAGGCAGAACAGGAAGCATGCCGCGATCACGATATACTTGGCCGATTCCCCTGCAAACGGCGCGGCGGACATGGCGAGGAATGCCAAGATGGAAATGAAGACCGCGGTCGAATAGGATTTCCGCAGACCGATCCTGTTCGCGATTGCGGCGGCGGGGATCAGAAGGAACACTGCGGCAAGCCCCGTCAGGACCGTGGAGAGCATCGAAAACGATTCGCTTCCGCCCAGCATCATCAGGTAAAGGATCAGAATCGTGTTGCTGTCGATCACCTGTTCCGTAATGCATCCGAACATCGTGGAGGCAATGGAATATCCGCGGTATTTGCGCCGCTCCGCATCCGAGAACCGGTCAGCATAAGCCATATTCAGTTCAGCCTTCTATGATTGAGAGAATCCGTTAACATATCATGGAAGGCTGAAAAATCAAGCCGGCTCCGCCCCGATCCGGAATCTCGATCAATATGGCTGAATGCAGTGCATCATGGAAATTCTGAAAAGAGTTCAGCGCTTCCGGAGATCGGCAAAGCGTTCCAGACGCGGAGTCAGCTCGACCGACTGGTTCGTTTCCGCGCTTTCATCCGCCGCGAACGCAAGCAGACTGGCGCGGAGTCCGTCGTAAAGTCCGGCTCCGTGGATGCGGCGGGTCTCCACACAGTCGAAGAATCCGTTCAGCAGGAAGGCATCTCCGCCGCCGTGACTCGTTCCGGTGTCGCCCTCCAGCGGAAGATCGAATTCCTTTTTCCCGCTCTCGTAATAGAAAACGCCCTTCAGATACGTTCCCTGATCTTCGACGACTTCTCCGCGGAGGAATCCCCGGGTGCCGTGCACGACAATGCGGCGGCGGGCGCTCACGCCGGCATACGGCAGAAGCGTGTGAATCGCCTGCGTACCGTCCGAAAAGGTCACGGTTGCGCTCTGGATGTTGAAAATATCCGCGGGAGAATGAAACACGCATGTTCCCGATTCCCCTTCGGCCAGCTGATAATGATAAGTCTTCGGTTCCTTCCAGCGGAACGGGCATGCCGGATCGGAGCATTCCGCACACCGCTCCGGAGCCGCGCCGTCATGCTCGAACATCCCGGTTCCCGCAACGGAGTAGATCCGCACCGGGTCGGCTTCCCGCTCCTTGTACCAGCAGAGGAGGTCCAGGTCGTGCGAGCATTTTTCATTCAGAAAGCCGCCCGTGAGTTCGCGGCTTCTGCGCCAGCCGCGGCGGTAGGCGTTTCCGCTGTGGGCGAAATCGATCCATTCGTCGGTCTGGATCATTCCGATGGTCCCGAGACGGCCGGAATCGACCACCTCGTGAATCTTCCGCCAGAACGGACTGTACCGGAGGCAGAATCCGAGATGGATGACGTTCGCCGGGAATTTCCGGGCAAGCGCGGCGATTGCTTCCAAATCGGTCTGCGAAGCTCCGACCGGCTTTTCGAGCATTACGTCGCGTCCGGCCTCCAGCGCGAGTTTCAGCAGCGAGGCGTGCGTGTTGTTGGGCGTCACGATGAAGACTGCAGGGGCGGCCTCCTTCGGAAACTTCGCCAGGGCGTCGCCCAGATTCGTCATAATTTCCGTTTCCGGCGACCCGAACTCCTCATGCAGACGCTTCCGCAGGGAAGCGTGGATTGCGGTATTGGTGTCGACGAGCGCCCGGACGGCGCCCAGTTTCTTTTCAATGATTTCCCTGGCGAACGCGCTGCCGCGTCCGCTGCCTGCGATGATCACTCCTGTCTTCATGGTGCCTGCTTCTGTTCTTTCTGTATGAAAAACTGCTGATTATTTCCAGCTGCTGCGCTGTTTCGTCATGGTTTCGAGATACTGCCGGACTTCCGGACGCGTCAGCGGTGCGTTTTCGGTATAGATCCAGACGTACTTTCCGCTTTCCGAAAGGGAATTCCGGACGAGTTCCGCAAAGGAACCGGCGCTCAGCACCTCGGGCCGGAGCCAGATTCCGAACGCGGGCTCCATGCGCTTCCGGTAAAGTTCCGGAATCAGGCTTGCGGCGGGCGCCCTGCGCTGAATGTCATAGAGCCCGCGCAGCACGCTTTCGCGGCCGGTGAACTCGTAGCCGCCTTCGTAGCCGTCGATCAGCCGGAGCGATGTTTTCGCCTCGCACATGCCGTCGACAAACGCGGGAAGCAGCCCGTAGACGTCATATTCCTTTTCGCGGCGGGGCACCCAGGAGGCGAACAGCATCATGACCTGAAGATCGGGAGCACCCTTGGCGAGAGCCTCCGCGAATTCGCGTCCGCGCTGGCGCACCTTGGCTTCGTATTCCGCGAAACTGCGGCCTGAGGCACGGTACTTTTCATAGTAATTGTAAGGCTGGGTCATGTAGGATTCGTTGTCGAAGCACATGCCGAAACCGACTTCTTTTGCCTTTGCGGCGAAGTATGTCCATTTCGGCCAGATGCTCTTTTCGAAAAGCGCATCGTCGAACCAGTCGAGCGCCTTCGGCGAGCCGTCCGTATTTTTCCAGCGGTCCATTCCGACGATGTCGACGCGGAAGAAGTTATTGCGGAGCGTGCCCCAGTCGGCCTTTTTCACAAGCTCCGTCACACGGTCGAGCCCGGCCTTGTCCATCGGAGCCGGCGTAAAGAAATTGTCGCGGAACGGCATCGGGAGCACGTCCATGACGACTCCGTCCACGGCATATTTCCGGTATTCGGGAAGCGCAGCGATGACGTCTTCTGCGGTGTTGTCCACCGTATATTTCGTGCGGACTCCGGTTGCGGCCCAGATCAGCAGTTTTTTCCCGCGGGGCGTTCCGGGCCGATGATCTGCAATGAACTGACGGACGGCCTTTTCCGATTCGCTTTCCGCAAGGTTTTCACTGGTGAAGCGGAGATTCCTCACCTGAAGGAACTGCCGCGCGCCTGTTTTTGAAGCGGCCGCGCAGAAGCCGAGCGCATTCACCTTGTCGAATGGATACGGCGTCGAACGCGGAGGCGTGATCCATCCGGCTTTTTTCTTGAAATGCCAGACGATTTTCACCCATTCATTCTGCGGAAGTTCCGGCTTCGAATAAAGATCGGCCGCACTGATGATGTCCCGGCCGCCTTTTGCATAAAGGATCAGTGAGAAACTCTTGAGGCCGGAAACTTTGGCTTCGAAGGAAAGCGTGTCGTATGCGGCCAGCCCGCCGGGTACTTCATGGCGGCCTTCGGGCCAGCCTTTTTTCGCGATGAAATCGATTCCCAGCACGCCCGGTTCCGGCGTGCTCAGACGGATTCCGTCATTGGCCGGCCATCCGGCCGCAGGGATTGCAAGTTCTCCTGAAAAGAGCATGATTCCGGCCGTCTGCAGGAAAATCAGCATTCCGTTTTTCCATCTGCTGTGCATTTTGTATCAAACTGCCTTTCTGTTTTCGCTTCGGATTCATTCCGCCGCGCATTTTTAATTCATTATTTACCAGGTGATTCCGCTTTCGCTGTATTTCGGATAGCTGAAGGAGACCCCGGCGGCATCCTTGGTGTCCATCCGGGACGCCTGAACCGCATAGACCGAGCCGTCGGACCGCGCCCAGTTCGCGCGTCCCTGATGGTTTCTGATGCCCGGAGTCGGAATGCTGTACGCATCGCCGTAAAGATGGGTCTGTCCGCTCTTCGCCGGGAAGCGGTTCATACAGGTTTCCGGCCAGCTGCCCGCCCCGAAGAACCAGAAGATATGCGTGTTGTAGAAATCGCCGTCAGATGCTTTTGCCGGACAGGAGATCGCCTTGAACATTTCAATGCCCTGACGGTCCTTTCCGGGAAGATACCCTTCCATGACGAGAAGGCCGGCTCCGGGTCTCGACGCCCAGGTATCCCGCACATGCAGCGGGTATTTCGTGCTGAATTTCGGCGGAACCCAGCCGTCGTTGTCGTTTCCATACTGGCAGAGCGCCAGATAAATCTGCCTGTGCCGGCTGGTGCAGTTGATGAACCGGGCCTGTTCCCGCGCCTTGTTCAGCGCGGGAAGCAGCATGCCCGCCAGGATCGCGATGATCGCAATCACGACCAGAAGCTCGATCAGTGTAAAATTCCGTTCCCGTCCGCGGTGCATTTCCAGGCTCCTTTTTTCTGCTGTCCGTTCAATCCCGCTGTTTTTTCCCGACATTTTCAAATTTTTTCCTTCCTATGGAACATCTGTTTCTGTTATGGTTTCAGCCGAGATAGAACCGGCTGTGGTCATCGACTCCGGGGATGAACGGCGGAATCAGTTCCGAAATCATGGGCGCGCCGTCCGTGATATGCTCATAAAGGATTTCCGCCCCGCGGAGATAGGTGTTCCCGTAGAAGACAAAGCGGTATCGCGGATCAATGCGGTAGTTCCTGTAGAAGCCGGGGGTGCTGAGAAATGCGATCGAGGGGAGGCGTTTCGGGGAACGCCGCCAGATCCAGGAGGCAATGTCCTGAAAATCGCCGGGATCCGTCAGAATTCCTTCCAAATCCGGGTGCGCATCCAGGAATTCGTCGGCGCGGAGGGAAGATTCCATCAGAGGGGAGGTTTTGATCAGAGGTTCAAGTCCGGCTTCAGTCATGGCCAGGGAATAACCACGGCCCGCAACGCTGCCGAGAACATAGTCGGAAGGACCGCGGAAGAAGGCAATCCTTTTCATTCCGTCCTCCGTAAACAGAGATGTCAGACGGTATGCCCCCTGTTCGACATCAGGCGAAACGTTCGGGATCTTTTTGTCGAGATGAACGATTCCGAGCGTCATGACAGGGAGCTTCAGCGCGGAAATTCCCTCAATGAATTCGTCCGTGATCCAGCCGTCCGCCAGGATTCCGAGAGAATCTCTGGCCGCTTCGACCACGTCCATGCCGAATTCATACACGCTCACGGCATTCAGCCCGAGCCCGCGGTCGGCCAGAAAATGCCGCAGAGGTTCCAGTCCGAATCCGGGAATTGATTTGCCCCGTTTCATCACAAGCACATAAAGGATGTTGTTCCGGAACGCCGTGTCCTTCAGTTCCCGCTTCAGATAGGTTCCCGAGCCGTGCTTCCTGACGATGATTCCGTCGCGCTTCAGCGAATCCAGCGCATGGAGGATCGTGACATCTCCGAACGGAAGCAGCTCATTCAGTTCGCGCGTCGAAGGCAGAACGCCGCCGGCCGCGATCTTCCGCTCCGCGATCAGCCGCAGAATGGCCAGACGCGCCTTGTTGTACTTCAGCTGCTTCAGCTCCGAAACCATGACCGGATCACCCCGCCTTTCAAAAGAGTTATTATTTTTAACAACACTTATTATAACACAAAACCGGAAATTTGTCAAGAGGCAAAATCGATTTTTCTCAGGAAAGGTTGCATTTTTCTCAAATCACGGTAAAGTATCGAATCTGGAATCAAACTGGAGCACTCCCGATGAAACGAATCGAACTCACGAAATCCGGTCTGGAACTCGACGGGACCCCGTTCCGCATTTTTTCCGGCGCCATGCACTATTTCCGCATCCATCCCGCGCTGTGGCAGGACCGCTTCGAAAAGATGAAGGCAATGGGACTCAATACAGTCGGAACCTATATCGCGTGGGATATCCACGAACCGCATCCGGGGTCTTATGTCTTCAGGGGATTCGGCAACATTGAGCGCTATCTCGAACTGGCGCAGAAAAACGGGCTGAAGGCGATCGTCCGCCCCGGCCCGTACATCTGTTCCGAATGGGATTTCGGCGCCCTGCCCGGCTGGCTCACCACGATTCCGGGAATCCGCTTCCGCTGCTTCAACCAGCCTTGCCTGGATGCCGTCAGACGCTGGTTCGACGAACTTCTGCCGCACCTCAACCGGTTCTCTGCTCTGAAAGGCGGGACCGCTCCATGCTGAGGACTGCCCTC
>CAZHPP010000145.1:0-8759 GCA_964534535.1 uncultured Victivallales bacterium
GATTGCCAATCACGATCTGGTGCTCCGTCCCGGGCCGCGCATGTTTCAGGGCGTTTCCCAGCTGAAGGAGGCGTTCCGGAACTGTCGGCCGTGACCTGAAAAAGGCATAAAAGAAAGCGCCCCGTTCCGATTCTGTCGGAACGGGGCGCTGTGCTTCCGTTCAAATCAGTGTCTGGGATACGGACCGCCGCATCCGGGGCCATATCCGGGACCGGGTCTGTATCCGGGGCCGGGGCCGGGACCGGGACCGGGTCTGTATCCGGGACCATAGTACTGGTGCGGATAAACGACGACCGGACGGGGGCCGACGTAATAGGCCGGCTGAACGTAATAGTTCGTCACGACGGGCTGGACCACGACCGGAGCCGGTTCCACATAGACGGGTGCCGAGGGCACGACGACTGCGGGCTGAGGCGCCACATAGACCGGCGCGGGAGCTACAACGACCGGTGCCGGAGCCACAAGATTCAGCGAAGCTCCGACCAGGTTCACAATATCCGTCGCCAGGCGGACTCCGCCTCCCGGAGGCCCTCCGTGCGGACCGGCAAATACTGCGGGACCGCAGACCATTCCGGCGCAGACCAGAAACACCTGCAATGCTTTCTTCATGATTTTTCCTCCATATTGCGTATGCTTTTTGCCTGTTTCCCATGCGCGGTTGCTCATTAAACGAGTAAAATATATTCCATATTTTCTAAATTGCAAATTTTTTTTAAGCGCTTCTCCCGTATATTGCGCGCTCCGCGGAAGCTCGCTGTCCTGGAAGAGAGAGGAAAATGAACAGCTTTTATCCTCATTTTCCCGCAAGGACGAAAGGCTGGAAGAGAATGAAATGCCGGACCTCTGTCTGCGCAGAAGTCTGAGGCAGTGCGGCTTTCGGATGACGTTTCGAAAGAGGTGGGACTGCTTTGAAAAAAATGTATTTTTTTTGAGAATTATACCCAGAATCATCGATCTTTTGATGTTTTTTTCATACTTTATAAAAAAATTTTTTCGACTCAAAAAAGCACTTTTTTTGCGATTTTCTTGAGAAATCATTTGAAAATAATTTATCCAAGTGGTATAATGCCAGCAGAACGAAAAAAAAGCGGCACTCCTTACGTTCCACAGGCACCACTGCAGCGCCGCCGTTAACGAAAGGAGAGATCATGATGATTACCAGGTCAAGTTCTGCGGCGAGGAAGACTTTCACACTTGTCGAGCTCCTGCTCGTTGTGACCGTGATCGGAATTCTGGCGACGATTGCACTGCCGGCTCTCCAGAAGGCCAAGAACAAAGCCAGGCAGATCTACTGCAACGGCAATCTTCGCCAGCTTTCCACCGGAATGCAGATGTATTTCAACGATCACAACTCCTTTCCTGTGACCGAACAGTTCCTGGACGATTTCACGCAGCTTTATCCTTATGTGAACTCCTACGGCGTGTTCGTCTGTCCGGGCAATCCCTATTCCGTGAAAAAAGTTTCCAGGCCGGAAGACCTGGTCGGCAAAACCGATTACACCTACTGGCCGGGACAGGGCTATTTCGGCGATTATGAAAAGAACGTCTGCCACTGCCAGAAGGGAAACAGCGCTGGTTCCAGTTCCAGCTCCTCCAGTTCCAATAATTCTTCTTCCAGTTCCAGCAGCTCGTCTTCGTCCTCGTCTTCCTCTTCCTCTTCATCATGGGGCTGGGGATGGGGAATCAGCTGGAGCTATTCCTACAGTTCCAGCAGTTCTTCCGGATATTCGTCTTCCGGAAGCGGCTCAGGCTCCATTGATGCCGGCGGCTATTCCGCCAGCGGTTCCGGCAGCGACAGCACCGGATATTCCTACGACTACGACTACAGCTACGGAGACGGCGGAAGCTGCATCGGCTGGTATGAAAACGGCTGTTCTTCCTCCTCTTCCAGCAGCAGTTCCGGAAAGGGCAAAGGCAATTCCGGCTGCTCTTCTTCCAGCAGCAGTTCCGGAAAGAACAAAGGCAATTCCGGCAGTTCTTCCAGCGGCTCCGGCAGTTCCGGCAGTTCCAGCAGTGTGGCCTCCAGCGGCAATTCCGGCAAGACGGGCGGCAACAACCATTCGAGCATCTGCCCCTACTGCGGTCTCCCGGTCGCGAAGGACAACTGCGGCAACGGCAACAACGCCGGTCCTTACAAAGTCGATCCGGACAACCCGGCGTTCGCCCGTTATCTTCTGGACAAGATCAGCGCGCCTGTGCTTTATGACCGCTGCGGTCCGGCCCACTTCAATTCCATCAATATTTCCTATGTCAAGGATACCCACGTCGAGATCAAGAGCGACATGTGCGACCTGGTCGTCGTCGGTTCGGATGGAAAGATTGTCGTGAATTCTTCCGATCCGTTCCCCCGCTGATCCCGGTGCAGCGGAGTTTCCCCCCGAGACATGATCTATTTCATCAAAGATTTCAACCAGCCGTTTGCCCTGGGGCAGCGGCTGGTTTCCATCTTTCCTGAAAGCAGAACAATTGATTCCAATGTCCGGACAGACGACGAACTGCTTTCGTCCGGTCCGGCGATCTTCGTCCTGTTCCACAAGACTGCGGTCGTGCATGTGAAGTCGCTCCGCTTCAAGGCGGACTGTTCCCGTGCGCGGATCATCGTCGTTCTTCCCGAAGAAAATGCGGGGGCGGCGGTGCCTGCCATGTGCGCCGGAGCGAATGCCGTCCTGGTCGGAAATCAGGACCTTGACCGGGTCGTCCGCGCCATCAACAACGAGAACGCCTCTCTTGCCCGGATCGGCGAAGCCGCCTCCGTCATCAGGGAAGGCGCCATCATCAACGGCAGGTATGAACTCAGGGAATGTCTCGGCGCGGGACTCCGCGCCGTCATGATGCTTGCCCGGGATACCACGACCGGGAACGACGTCACGGTGAAGCTTCTGCGCAAGACCGTCGCCCTGACCGGAAACACGGCCAGGATGTTCCATGACGAGGCGCGGCGCCTGATGCACGCCTCGTCCCCGACCATGGCTCCGGTTGTGGACCACGGCGACTGGAACGGCCTTCCGTACATGGTCCTCGGGATCGGCAAAGGCGAAAACCTGTATCAGGTCATGGGACGGCGGATTTTCACGGAGGACGACGTGATCCGGCTGGGGCTGGCCATGATCCATTCGCTTTCCGTTCTGAAGAAAAACGGTTCCCTCCATCTGGACATGCGTCCCGAAAACATCATTCTCTGGAATGACAACTGGCATCTGACCGAGTTCGGGCTTCTCCAGCCCTCCACGAACCCGCTGGACAACACGGGGTTTCCCTTCTGGACCGATGCCGCATTCGACTCGCCCGAATTCTTTCTGGAAAACGTCTACATGACCGCCCGGAGCGACGTTTATTCCCTCGGCCTGATTCTCAGAATGGCGGCCTTCCGCGAAAATCCCTATCTCGGTCGCCCGTGGAATTACGAGATCAAACAGCGCACCACGGAAAATCTGAGCATGGACCCCGCAGGGAACAATGTGCTTTCGCCCTCGATCTTCGTCACGGTCGAATCCATGCTCCTGAAGCGTGAGGAGGCCAGGCCGCGTCTGCGCGACCTGGAAATCATTTTCTGGCAGGCCGCGTCGCTTTCCGCTTCCCCGGAACTCCGCGAACATCTGAAAATCTTTGCCGACGGCGGAAAGGCCGACGTTCACCCCGTTCAGGCGGAAGTTTCCGAGACCGAAGCGGAAAATTTCACGCCCCAGCCCACGCGGTTCCGCAAGAGCATCCGGAAAATGGGGGTCGTCGAACTTCTGCTCACAGCCGTCTTTTCCCTGGAAAAGAAGCATCTCAAATATCTGCTGATCCCCGCGGCCGCGCTGGTCTTCTTCTTCGGCGGCCGGATTTATCAGATTTATCTGCATCCGCCGACCCATTTCAATCAGGGGCCGAAGGTAGCCTTCACCTGCTATGCCGGACACACCTGCTACATCCGGACGCTCGATTTCCGCACGGTGCGCTGTCCTGTCTGCGACCGCGAAACCTCGCTTTCCTATACCTGCCGACGCTGCCACAAGGTCTTCGGGCTCACGATCTGGCCGAAGCGCGACATGTCCGAGAAGGAATGCCGCGACTTCCAGCTCAAGCTCATGCTGTGCCCGTACTGCAAGTCCAACTCCATTTACCGCACGCCGGTGCCCTGACCTTTTTTCCCGCGGCGGTTGAATTCCGCTCCGGAACGGAGTATATTCCCGGAATCATAAGGAAAGGATTCCGAACGATGACCACCCCGATGCCCCTCCGCCCCGCGAAAACGGGCGAAATCCATATTCTTCTCAAGCGCGCCGGAGTCGTTCCGAACCGCCGGCTCGGACAGAATTTCCTCACCGACGCCAATTTCACCGACTGGATCGTGCGCGAATCCGGAGCCGCTCCGGGGAAGAGGATCGTCGAGGTCGGACCCGGCTTCGGCGTGCTTACAAAGCGCATGCTCGCCTGCGGAGCCGACGTCGCCGCGGTCGAATTCGACCACCGCCTCGTCGAATGGCTTTCCGTCAATCTCGTCCCGAAGGAACACCTGAAGATCGTCGAAGGCGACGCCTGCCGCACGGACCTCAATTCGCTGTTCCCGGGCGAAGAGTATTCGCTCGTTTCCAACCTGCCGTATTCCGCCGGGACGGTGGTGGTTGCGAACCAGCTCGAGCTGGAGCGTCCGCCGCGCGAAATGCTGATCATGCTCCAGAAGGAGGTCGCCCAGCGGCTCTGCGCCGATTCCGGGAGCGACGCCTACGGTTCCATTTCCGTGCGCGCCGCGGCCGCATACGAAACGGAACTGCTCCGCATTGCCCCGCCGGAACTCTTCTATCCGCGTCCCGAAGTCGAATCCGCCGTGATCCGCATGAAGCGCAGGGAAAATCTCCCGCCGCGCGCGTTCCGGCTGGCGCTTTCCCGCTTTGTGCGCCTGGGATTTTCCCAGCGCCGCAAGAAAATGATCAAGCAGCTGGCCGGCGTCTACGGACGCGGCCTCATGGAAAAAATTTATTCCGCGGTCGGGATCAGCCCGGATGTCCGGGCCGAACATGTTACCGCCGCCCAGTTCATGAAGATGGCGGAGCTCGTTCCGCCGGAACTTCGCTGAGAAAGGAGCCGTTTCGCTGTATGCCGTGCGTTTATTTTACAAGGATCGGGGAGGGCGCGGAAGTTTCCGCCGTTTCCGCCGCTGCGCGGACCCTTCTCGAAACGATCGTCGCGAAGGAGAACATCCCACTGGAAAATCATATCCCGCTCAAGGTCCATTTCGGCGAACGCGGAAACAGCACGTTCCTGAAGCCGGAAACCTACAGCGGAATCATCGATTTCCTGCAGGAGCGTTCGATCCGGACGGAATTCATGGAAACGAGCGTGCTTTACGGCGGGGAGCGCTTCAACCGGGAACGCCATGCGAAACTGGCGCTGTCGCACGGGTTCACGCGCCTTCCGGTCGTGATCGCGGACGGCGCGAACGGCGAGGAGGCTGTTGACATCCCGCTGAATTTCAAACACTTCCGTTCCGCCAGCATCGCGCGGCAGCTTGCCGAATCGAAGCAGGTGATCGTGCTTTCGCATTTCAAGGGACACATGCTCGCGGGGTTCGGCGGAGCGATCAAGCAGCTTTCCATGGGCTTTGCCGCCAAGGGCGGAAAAATGGCCATGCACATGAGCGTGAAGCCGACGATCTTCAATCTGCTCTGCAGGAAATGCGGACTCTGCCGGAGACGCTGCAACACGGGCGCGATCACGATCGGAAAGCGTTCCGTGATCGACCATAAGAAATGCATCGGATGCGGCGCATGCTTTTCGATCTGCCCGCACCATGCCGTGTCGATCTTCTCGCTTTCCGGATTCTGGAACGCCATGTTCAAGCGGGAGAACTTCCGGGAAAAACTGGTGGAATACGCGTATGCCTCGCATGCGGGGCGACGCAACATTTATCTTTCGTTTGCGCTCTCCATCACGAAGGGATGCGACTGCGAGCCGCGGCCGATGTTCCGGTATGCGTCCGACATCGGGATTTTCGCTTCGACGGATCCGGTTGCGATCGATTCGGCGTGCCTGGACGCCCTTGCGAAGCAGGGGAAGCACTTCAAGGGCGCAGCCCAGCTCGACTATGCGGAAAAGATCGGACTCGGGTCAAGAAAATACACGCTGATTGAAATATAAATCTGCGAGGGCGTCATGAATCGGACAAAGAAGGATGCATTGATCAGAACGTTTTATTCGATGCTTGACAGGTTCCTGCCGGAACGCTGGTCAATCAGAGTCAAGCTTTGCTGCTGCATTCTGACGGGAGGCTGGAATTTTCCGTATCCGAACTTTGTTCCGGAAAGCCGTGCCGAACTGGAAGAACATTTTCATGACCTTGAGCCGGAATCGAAGGCACGGCTGTTCCGCTGGCTGGAGATCATGGCGAAACCTTCCGCTGTGTTCCGGGCCGGAGCGGTCGGGGCAATTTTCGTGAAGGATTCGGAATATTACAATCTTTCGCCGGATGAACTGGCGTTCAATGAAGAAGAGCAGACCGCTTCGGCGGCTTTGGCCCGGAAAATCCACCTGAAAGGAATACTCGGACCCGAATACTACCGTCACGGGCTCGTGTTCCTTCCGGAAAGCGTTCGCGGGTACATTGCTTCCAAGGATTTCATCGATGCCGGTGCGTTTCACGGAGAATCCTGCATTGTATTCATGGAATATTCTCCGTGCTGTGTCCATTCGTTCGAACCTTCCGAAGCCAGCAGAAAACATTTTCTTTCCCTCATGCGGAAGGATGGAGTTCCAAAAGGAAAATACTGCCTGGTTCCTGCCGGACTGAGCAATGAGAAGAAGACAGTTCAGATTCATGATTCCGGAGGTTCCGGGATGACTCTTTCCAATGATTCTTCCGGCGATGAGAAAATCCAGATTACGACGGTGGACTCCTATGCGGAGGAACAGAAGCTCAAATGCGTCGGTGTGATCAAGGCGGATGTGGAAGGCATGGGGCTGGCGCTGGTGCGCGGTGCGGAAAAGACGATCCGCCGCGACCGTCCCGTCCTGCTGCTTTCCATCTATCACACAAAAGAGGAATATTACGGGATTTATGAATTTCTGAAGTCGCTGAACCTGAATTATTCCTTCCGGATCGAAATGCTGTTCCGCACGATTTACGAAACAACTCTTCTCGCCTGGCCGGCCGAACTTGCAGCAGATAAAAAAACGGGAAATGAATGAACTCCATCCTTCTGAAAGACAGGCTGAGGGGCCTGATTCCATGGTCTGCGCTTGACCTCTATTACCGACTGAGCTGCCGGAATCCGGAAGGACGCGGACTGAAACGTTCCTTTGGAAACAATCCTGTCCATTTCAGCCAGAGCGGATCCGACCTGGTTGCGGAACACCTCCGCGGCGCGTCCCCCTGCCTGGTCATGCGGTTCGGCTGGGGAGAACTGCAGACGGTCCTTGCACATCTGGCCGGACGCGGCTATTCCGACGAGCTGAGGAATTCCATCCATTACAATGCGGGTTTTTTCCCTGCGGAGGACCGCATGCTGGACCGCTTTTCCGAAGAAAGCGTCGAGATCCTGAAACAGGCGGACGTCCTGGCCGTGACCTGTCAGCGCGGCGACGAGGAACTCGTGCGGAAATTTCATCCGGATATCGATCTGATTTCCTGGGACTGCATCGGGGACGACGCCTTGTTCTACGAACCTTCCTGGCTTTCGGTCCTGGAAGGACGGAGGGTCCTTGCCGTGCATCCGTTCGTCCGGACCTTTGAACAGCAGTGGCCGAAGCGTCATCTCCTGTTTCCGAAGGGAATACGGCCACCGGAATTTGAACTGCTGACATTCGAGGCCGTTCAGTCGGCGGGCGGCGCCGACAGGAATCTCCCGTATGGAAACTGGTTCGACGCTCTTCGTTCCATGTGCGATGCAATTGATAAAATTGAGTTTGACACAGCCCTGATCGGGGCAGGGGCATATGGAATGTTCCTGGGGGCGCACATCAGGAAGACGGGACGCAAGGCCGTCCACATGGGCGGAAGCCTTCAGCTGCTGTTCGGCGTCATGGGAGCCCGCTGGGAAACGGACCGTGCGGCAGTGGGAAAACGCCTTTTCAACAGATACTGGGTACGTCCGCCGAAGGAAGGAATTCCCCCGCAGGCGGACCGGATCGAAAATGCGTGTTACTGGTAAGGAGAAAATAAAATGAATCTGAATCTGATCATTCCCGTTTACAGGGGAGGGGAATACTGGAAGGAATGCTGGAATTCCGTCAAGGAGAATCTTGACTTTTTCCGGGCGGTCTATATCTCCTTCAACTATTCGGAACTTCAGGCCGGAGATGCGGAACTACTGGGAAAGGTCCCGCCGGGAAAGGTCCATTTCCGCCTTCAGGAAAAAAGCATGACGGCCCGGCAGCATGCAAAAGCCATTTCCGAATGGATCCTTTCCGAACGGCCTGAAGGAATGCTTTTCTTCCTCTGTCATGATGACATCCTCCGCCGGGAAGGCCTCCTTGAACTTGCGGCAATGGAAGAAAAATCCGATGAAGCCGTTTTCGGCTCTTTCCGTTTTTTCAACGAAGGCCGCTGGCGCAATGAAATCACCATCCGCCAGTTCCAGCAGCCGTCTGGGAAGGCCATTTCAAGGGAGCAGTTCATCCTTTCCGCGTTCCACTCGTTCGGTGCAATTTCTCTTTCCGGACTGATGATTCCATTTCCCGTTTACCGGAGGATTGTTCCCCTTCAGCTCCGTCTTCGGCATGGATGGGGAACGGAATTCCTGATGCTTTTGAATCCCGGAATCAGTCTGATCCGGCAGACC
>CAZHPP010000146.1:0-8748 GCA_964534535.1 uncultured Victivallales bacterium
CTTCCGCGTATTCTCGGACGAGACGCGTCCGCTTCTTCAGGGTGCAAGGCTTACGGCATGGGAACTCAAGGTCTCCGGCGCGGACGTCACGACAATCTGCGACTCCATGGCCGCCTCCGCCATGAAGAACGGACTTGTCCGTCTGGTGATCGTGGGCGCCGACCGCATTGCGGCCAACGGCGACACCGCCAACAAGATCGGCACATATCCCCTTGCCATTTCCGCCAGATATCACGGCGTTCCGTTTTATGTGGCCGCGCCCTATTCGACCTTTGACATGTCGCTTGCGGAAGGCTCCCGCATCCCGATCGAACAGCGCCCCGCGGAGGAAGTCGTCTGCTTTGCAGGAAAACGCACGGCGCCCGAGGGCGTGAACGTGTGGAATCCCGCATTCGATGTGACCCCGCACGACCTGATCACGGGCTTCATCACCGAGCGCGGAATCTTCCCGGTGCCTCCGGAAGGCGGCGCATCGTGATCGTACCCGGCCCGCTGACACTTGAACAGCGGAAAAAATCCAGACATTATTATAATTTCTACAGCGTCTTGAACGGGTTTTCCTACATGTGCCTCGGCGAGACGGTCATCGTCCTTTTCGCCGTGCACCTGAATGCGCCGGACAAGCTGATCGCCGCAATCGGCGCGGCGATGTATGTGGGATTCGTGATGCTTCCGCTGGGCATCGTGCGGACTCGTCAGGTCGGGGCGGCGGCGAGCCAGGCCGATTTCTGGGTGTCGCGGTGTCTTTCCGCCCTGCTGGTGTTCGCAAGCGCGTTCCTGATGGGAATTTCGCACTGGCTCGCGTGGAGCGTGCTTCTGCTGGGCGCGCTGCTGTTCTACGGCTTCCGCGCGGCCGGGGTCGTGATGGTCCAGCCGCTGATCGGGGAAATCACCACGGACGAGGACCGCGGGCGGTTCATCGGTTCCACGACCGCGCTCTTCTATATTTTCGGACTGGCCGCCATGCTGACGATCAGCCTGCTGCTGTCGTGGCGGGACAGCATTGTCTGGCTGGAAGGCGTGATCCTGGCGGGTTCGGTCCTCGGAATTGCGGCGAGCGGATTCCTGCGGAACATCTGCGAGACGCCGGTGCTCCGGGAGTCGGCGAAGGCTCCGGTGCTTCCCCAGCTGATCGCCGTGTTCCGCACGCCGATCATCATGCGCCAGATCTGCGCCGGATTCATGTTCAACGTCCTGCTGATCCTCACACAGTCGATGTCGCTGCTGGCGGTCAAGCGCGGATTCGGCGTTTCTGACTCGCACGCGCTGCTGTTTTCGCTGGCCCAGTTCACGGCGGCGATCGCGGCCTCGCAGGTTTCCGGGAAGTTCGCCGCGAAATACGGGCCCCGGCGCCTGCTGATCACGGCGTATGTCATGTTCGCCTCGATCGGACTGTTCTGGATTTTTGCACCTCAGCCGGGGGGGCAGGGAATGTTCCAGTGGCTTGCGCCGCTCTGCGCGTTCCTGCTGATCGGGTCGGCCAGCGTGATTTCGGGCAACTCCATGACGCATTACTTCCTGATGTCCGTGCCGAAGGAAAAACAGGTGGGGGCATCGGTCTTTGTGAACGTCTGCGCCGGCGCGGGAGCGGGCATCACCGGACTTGCGGCGGCTTCTGCCTTCCTGAGTCTGGCGCGGCACTGCGCCGGAGCGGAGGCCTCCCAGATCGACATGTTCCGCTGGTATTTCGGATTCGTCGCGGTGCTGGCCCTGATCGGGTTCGTTTTCCCGCTGCGCCTGCCCGCGGTTCTTCACAGCTACCGGGCGGAGCATTCCGACGACGAGTTCCGCAAGACGGTCCAGACTGTTTCGGGGAAGTTCAACTGAACTTCAGGGCTTTCTGCCTGACCCGGGCTCCGCGGATGCGCGGAAATTCCAAAGTTCCAGATGCCTTCGGATGTTTTGCTGATCCTGGCGGGGTTGCGTTTTCCGGAATCGGCGCTACATTATGGAGAAGAAAGCAAATGAAAGGTCTTCCAGATGAAACTTTCCATGATGTCTCTCGTGATGATGCCGCTCCCCCCCGCCGAAATCATCCGGATCGCCGTCAGCGCCGGAATGACGGCCATCGACTGGGTCACGGTGCACGATACCGACCCGAAACTCCTGCGGAAGATGTCCGAGGACGCGGGACTTGAAATCGTGACCCACACCATGCTGAAAACGAAATTCCTTGAACGGAAACCGGATTATTTCGACGAGTTCAAGGCGTCGCTCGAAGACGCCGTGGCGCTCGGCGCCCCCGTGCTGATGCTGCCGCCGTTCGGACGGAAAAATCAGGCGAGTCTGGAAGACGACCGCAAAGCCTGGATCGAATATTACGCGAAGGCGTGTCCGCTTGCCAAAGCGGCCGGAGTCCAGCTCACGCTCGAATCCACGGGAATGCCGAACAGCCCCATCATCACCGTTTCGGAGGTGCTGGAAGTGCTCCATGCCGTCCCCGGACTCAGGCTCACGTTCGACCATGGAAACATTGCCACAGCCGAGGATCCCGCCGAAGCCTGGAAGCGGGAAAAGAAATACGTCGTCCGCTTCCATTTCAAGGACTGGAAAATTTCCGGAACTCCGATTCCGGACGGCGAACGCAAGCGCTGCGGAAAATATTTCGCCAACGCCATGATCGGAGACGGCGATCTCAGGCTCCGCGAGTTCTGGCAGTCGCTCGATGCAAAGGCGAAGCAGATTCCCGTGAACCTGGAAACGGTCGATTTCACAAAGAAGCTTTCTCCCGCCGATGCGATGAAGCACGTTTCCGATCTCATGCGGAGCTGGTAATCCTTTCCGGGTCTGTTTCCGATTGATTTCCCGGCTTCCGCTGTTCCCTGCCGGCAGAAGAATCAGGATAAAAAATTCGAATCCCCTCTTGACAAAACCTTAGTGCTAAGGTATAATATCGCAGGAAAGGGGATTTTGGAATGACCACAAAAGGCAAAAGTCTTGTTCTTGCGCAGGAGCTGCGGGCGGAAATCCTTTCGGGGAAACTCCCGGAAGGTTCGAAATTTTCTTCAATTCCGAAATTTGCCGTGGAACGCCGCACCAGCATCGGGACGATTTCCAAGGTGTTCGCCATTCTGGAAAAAGAGGGCCTCGTAGAACGCAGGAACGGCAGCGGAGTCTATGTAAAGAAGCGCCCCTCCCGGCGCTATGCCGTGGTGTTCGATTCGAAGGCGGAATTCGGCATTTTTGCGCATAAAGCCGTGTTTCTGCAGTGTTTCCTGGCGGAAAGCCGTGTCCGCAATTTCAAGTTCACGATCTTCGACTGCGTCGACTCGGAGGAGGATTGTCTGGCGGTGCGGCGGGCACTTCAGGAACTGCCGTACGACGGAGTCGTTCTGGCGAGCCGCGGCTTTGCGGACGGAATTAAAAAATATCTGAAGAACATTCCGGTTCCTGCCGTTGCGCTTTATTCCTACAAAGGAGTTTGCCGCGACGTGGGATTTTCCGTAGAATGGGTGCTTTCCGCCGCGGAAAGGCTCCGGAACGCCGGATGCGCCAGGATTGCCATGATTTCCGGCGAAGATCATCCGGAAGAATGGTCCAGACCGCTGAAGAGGCAGTCCGATTATTTCCATGATCTCTGCGTGCGGGATCCGCAGACGTTCCGCAAAAACGATTTCTATGATTCCGGCATTACGCCGCAGGACGGCTGCCGTTCCGGACTCCGCTTCCTGGATTCGCTTCCGGCGGGAGTGCGCCCCGGAATCATCGTGACGGATTCCATCCTGACGCAGGGGGTGATTTCCGCCGCGCTTCTCCGCGGACTCCTGCCGATGAAGGATGTCCCCATTGCTTCCCATGCGAATAAAGGCGCGGCGCTGACCAGTTTCTCGCTCCCCGTCTGGACTTATGAAGCGGATATTTCCCGCCAGACTGCAGCCGTCCTCCGGCTGCTGGAAGATCGCGGAACCGGCGAAAGGCATGTGGCGCTTCCCCTCGTATTCCGGGAACTCCCGCCCGGCGGACTTGATCTTCCATTCCGGAAAACAGATAAAAACACCATGGAGAAAACATGATTTGCAGTGTTTGCGACTTTTCCGCAAAAGCGGATCCGAAATTCAACAGTACCGCCGCGTTTCAGAAGGCAGTCGATTCCTGCGGCGCTTCCGGCGGCGGAACCGTCTATGTGCCCTCCGGCGTCTTCGCGATCGACATGATTACCCTGCGCGACAACGTGGAACTCCGGCTGGAGTCGGGATGCCGTCTGCTGAGCCTTCTGACTCCCGTCCCGGATACGGCGTCCAAGTGTCCCGAACCTTCCTGCAATCCGAACCGCTGGCTGATCGGCGGCGTCAAGGTCCGCAACGCCGCCGTTACCGGATTCGGCACGATCGACGGACGCGGGGAGATAAATTTCTGGAACAAAAACGACGGCCTCGAGCATCCACTGTTCGGACAGCGCTTCTGGCCACGGCTCCACCGCCCGAAGGGACTGATCCATTTCCGCGAATCCTCCGGAATCGTTCTCCGCGACATCACGATTCTTGATCCCCCCGCCTACAACGTCTGGCTCCTCGGATGCGACTCCTGCGACCTTTCCGGAATCCGGATCCGCGCCGACCTCCGCGGTCCCAACGACGACGGAATCGACATCGACTGCTGTTCCAATGTCCGCGTGACCGGCTGCGACATCGTCTGCGGCGACGACGGGATCGCGCTCAAGAGCGACATCAACGAGCTCGGTTATGACAAGGCCTGCGAGAACATCGTCATTTCCGACTGCCGCATCAAAGCAACTTCGGACGGAATCCGCATCGGCTACGAGGGGGACGGCGCAATCCGCCGCATCGCCGTTTCCAACTGCGTGATTCATGAAACCATGATCGGAATTTCCCTCATGGTTGCCGTGAGCCTGAACGACGGCCGCGGCGTCGAAATCCGGCACGGCTGCGACATCACGGACGTCTCCTTTGAAAACCTGATCGTCGACGCCTTCCAGACCTTCAACTTTCAGTATCCGAAAAATCCGCCGGACGCTCCGGCAAAAGGCTGCATGGACCGCATCTTCTTCCGGAACATCACGGCCATTGCCTCGCGCGGGTCGTATCTCTGCGGCGCGCCGGAAATGCCGCTGCGCACGATTGAATTTTCCGGCCTTCACATGACCCTTTCGGGCGAAATGGGCGCGGATTTCCTCCTGAAGGTCCCGGACCCGTATCCGCTCTGGACCGACCTGCCGTATTCGGGGCTGCCGTGGCCGTTCTTCGTGCGCCGCGCGGAAAACATCATGATCCGGGACAGCACAATCGAGTGGAAGGACGCCGACGGGTGCTGGCAGAAGGAAATCGTCAGAACCGAAAACGCGCATGTGACCCTGCGGAACGTGGAAATGCGCAATCCGCCGGATCCTTCGCAGACGAAGATCCCGATGTTCCCGATCGGTTCGGACGGCGGAGTCCCGTTCTTCCTGCCGCCGGTCGGGTTCGAGGTGGAAAAGGAGCTGAGAAAGGTCTGGGACTTCAACCTCCGGTCCGCTGCGGACGCCGCGGCGCTCAGGGCAAAGCCTTCGAAGCACATTGGCGCAAGCTTCATTTACGCGCAGCCGCCGGACTACCGCGGACACCGCATGCTGAACGCCTCCGTCGACGACTGGAAGGCCGTATTCCGCCGGTTCAGGGCCATGCACATCGATACCGTGATTTTCCAGGCGTCGCTGTGGAAGGAGCTTTACGAGTGCTTCTACATGTCTTCGCGCTATTCGGCGATGAAGTGCTTCCCGGTTCTCGAGCGGATGTTCGAGGCGGCCGCGGCGGAAAACATGACGGTGTATCTGGGCGGCTACGGCTCCGTCGCGGGCTGGAACGAATCCATGTCCGAAAAGGAGCTCGAGAAGGAGATGCTGGAGCACCGGTGCTGTTTTTCGGAACTCTGCCGGATCGGGAAGTTCGCAGGCATGTATTTTCCGTCGGAGACGGCGTTCCAGGGGAAGCGCCTCCCGGAAAAGGAACGGCGGATGCACACGCTCTACCGCATGTTCTCTGAGATGGTGAAATCGCATGATCCGACCCTGAAGGTTCTGACCTCGCCTGCGACCTGCCACAGGCCGGAACAGAATGAAATGGCCGGAGAATTCTGGAACAGCATCCTTGCGGGAAGCGGAATCGACATTCTGCTGCCGCAGGACACGGTCGGGAACTGCAGCTGCCGTCTGACGGACATGCCCGCGCTGTGGGGCAAATGGAAGGAAGTGGCGGATGCAAACGGGATTGAGCTTTGGAGTCATGTGGAGCTTTTCGAGCGCCGCGGATATGCAATCGGGGAGAACCTGCATCCTGCCTCGCCGGAGCGCGTGGCGGCGCAGATGGCGCAGGCGGAGCGGTTCGTGACCCGGTTCTGCTGCTGGGAGGCAATGTACTTTGCCTCGGACGAAGCGGGGGAAGAGGGACGCCGTCTCCGGAAGTTTCTGGAAAGCGGAATTGTGGAATAATTTTTCCGGCTGCAGAAATTACTGCAGCCGGATGATTGCCGTCAGCGGTAGAATTCCGCAAGGTTTTCCGGGACTCCGAAAGCTCCGTAGAAATCGCCTGTGAGGAAGACTGCGCCTTTTCCGAGACGTCTCCCGAGAATGTAGGCTGCTTCCGTGCCTGCTGCAGTTTTCTGACGCGCGATGACGTCCCAGCGATCCGGAAATGCCGGGATGAAGGTTCCCGAACCGGTCCATGCGAGCTGAACCTTCATGTCATTCGGGACAGCGGCGAATTTGGGAGACATCCACGTGACCCGCCGGGATTTGTGTGCATTTTCCGCGAATCCCATCTTGAACGAAGGATCGTCGAACTGCAGGTCGAGCTTGTCAACCCAGAAATAGCACTGGAAGACAACGACGGCTCCGGCCTTGACGGCAGGAATCAGCTTTTGGCGGTAAAACTCCAGAGGCAGCTTGTTTCCGTAATTTTCAATGAAGATCAGTCTGGCGCCGGAAAACTCTGCGTCTTTGGCACCGTCCGGCCCGGGAATGCCGGTCGGGGTCCATCCGTGCTTCAGGTAAAATGCTTTGGCATTTTCATACTTCTTTCCCTGGGAGGAGGGCGAAGAGATCCAGACGAGGTTTTTTCCGGGCGCAGCCTGTTTTGAGAAGAAAAGGGCTGCGCCGCCGGAAATGTCTCCATGCATCGGCACAGGGTATCCGCAGGCCGCGGGAGCGCTGTTCCGAATCACCATGAACTGCCATTGGCTTCCTTCCTTCCCGGAGACTCCGAGTTTCTGGAACGGCAGGGTGATTTCAGCCGTCCAGCGGTCAGCCGCACGGTTTGTCATGACAGTCCATTGCGGATTCCAGGAAGCGTCCGAACCGATTGCGTCGTAAACCGTTCCTGCGGGATTTACGACCATCTGCCGGTACGGCGAACCATCGCCGAAATCAAGGAAGAGTTCGATCGAATCGTCGTTCCAGATTTTTGCGCTGTCCCGTTCCTTTGCGGAAGCCTTCAGGTTCTTCATGTCCTTTTCGAAACAGACGGCCTGAATGTGAAGGGAATCCGGAGTCCAGAACATTCGGAATTCGGTCGGCTGGAACGGCTTGCCGTCTTTGCTTCTGACGGGAAGAGACGGAATATTTCCGAACGAGCCGTTTCCGGGAAAAAACGGGGGAACATGAACGGCTGCGCTGTTCCGTGAAAGTTTCCAGAGGTTTTCCCATTGTCCGAAAAGTTCCTTTTCGAGCCTGATTTCCTTTGAGAAGCGTTCCCGGCGGGCCGGATCTGGTTCTCCGGAAACTTCTGCAAGGGCTTTGGCAAACTGCTCCAGTGCGAACTTTTCGAGATCGGCGTTCATGAAACTGCGCGAGGTCCCGGCGGGAGAGGTTTCAAAGTAGGTGAGATGCGCCCGGAGGCTGTCCCATGTCCCGGCCATGCGCCGGTGATAGGCGTTCATGGCATTGGCGCCGGGGCCGTAGGCTGTGCGGCACCAGTCGGCAAGCAGTGCGTTCACATCGGAATCCGGATTCCATGCGAGCCGGGTCCACATCCAGTTGGAAAGGCGCATTTTCTGCTGGGGATTTTCCGCACGTTTCAAGGTGCTCCTGTTCTGGACGGAAAGTTCCGTCTTAACCCGGACAAGTCCCATGTTCCGGAAGGTCTTCATTTCGTCGGAGAGCATGTTCCAGAAGGGAAGATACATGGAGGGAGAAAAGACATCGAATTCATAACCGTAGATTCCCATCGGTACTTTTTTCTGCCATTTGGCAAGTTCGGCCATGGAGTCCCGGTTCAGCTTGCATTCCGGGTCGCCGAGCCTGTGGACATAGCAGCGGTTGTACTGGCAGTATTCCACATATTCGAGTCCCCGGACCGGCGTCTGCGGGACGGCGCGGTATTCCTGATATGCAATGCCGGCAAAGTTGACAGACGGATGTGTTTTGTGAACGCCCTTGATGAGTTTTGCATAAAAATCGAACCACCGGGCGGGAACATCAGGATTTTTTGTGCATTCCGGGCATTCGCAGCGCAGGGTGATGTCGGCGGGGAATATGTTCAGAAGCTCGAATTTCTGTTCGTCGATGAGTGTTCCGGTCCGTTCAATCATGAGTTTGAGGAATGCCGGATTGGACCAGCATCCTGCCAAGCCGTTCCTGTCCCGCTTTCCGTCGATCAGGGAAAACAGCTCGGGGACTGTCCCGAAATCCTTCCCGCCGAGTGAAATCCAGTGTCCGCCGCCCGTTTTATAGAATCCGGCCTTGTCCCGGATTGATTTCGTGCGTGAACCGCCGTTCATGAAATTGCGTGCAAGCCAGATTTCCGTGGGGATGTCCCT
>CAZHPP010000147.1:0-8664 GCA_964534535.1 uncultured Victivallales bacterium
TAAAATTCTGCCCACTGAAGTGGGAAAGCTGGAAACGATTGACTTCGCAGGGGCGATTTTCATGGCGGTAGGAAAGTTCAAGGGACGCAAAAATCCGGATATTGCAATTTGCGACAATTCCGGAAAGACATCCATCTACTATCAGTCTGCTCCTGTCGGATTCACCTCCAAGACCCCCGCCGTGACGATCAACTGCAGCGGCAAACTCTTTGCGGGCGACTTCAACGGAGACGGCAAGGATGATCTCGCCGTGCTTGATTCCGAACGGGCCCGCCTGTTCATCTTCCTGCAGACGGAAAATGGATTTTCCTCCGACCGTGCAAAGGCCGACCTCATCCTGCCTGTTCCCGGCACATGGATCGGCAAGGTCGGCGATATTTCCGGCAGCGGCCATCCGGATGCGGTCCTTGCGGCCGGGAAAAGCATCTTCGTCTATTTCAACCGGACGGCTCCGGCCGCTCCGAAGACTCAACCCGTCCCGGGAAAAACGGAGAAGTGACATGCGCCCTGCAATCTTCATCCAGGCACTGCTTTTCGCAGCATGCGGACTGACTGCGGCGGAAAGGACCATGTTCCGGCAGGAAGACGACTCTGCGGCTCTGCACCGGCAGTGGCAGGGGCGGTTCGAAGTCATGACCGCACCGGAAACACCGGGAGGCAAACCGTTCCTCCGCTTTGACAATATCCGGGATGCACTCTGTTCCACCGGCTTTATTCCCGTAACGGCCGGAAAGCAATATGTGCTGAGCGGATTTTTCCGCTCGACCGGTAATTTGTTCAGCAGTTTTTATTTCGGAGTCATCCCCTACGACGCGGAAAAACGGGTGATTTCGGCGTATGAAGCCGACACCGTGCCGGATACGGGAACCGTCCTTGCGGCTCCGGCCCTCAGCGGATCGCATGAAATACTCGTCCGGGACGCCCGGCTGTGGCGTTCCGAAAGACGCGGTGTGCCGGTTGTGGTGTTCAATGCGAAACCGGATTTCTCCGATCTGCCGAACTTCGGCTTCCGTTCCCAATTCAAGAATGTCCTTCCTGAGGCCGGAGCGTACCGGGTGGAGCTGATGAAACCGCTTGACCGCGATTATCCCGCGGGAACCGGAGTCAGACTTCACGACGGGGCCTTCGGTGCCAACCTGTATGCTGCTGCCACCGACAAGGCAATCCCGCACATCTGGCAGGAATACCGCGCCGTGCTGGACTTCGCCAGGGCTCCCGAACGCGGAATGACTCTGCTCCGTCCCGGAACCGCCTATGTCAGGATCCTCGTCTTGCCGAACTATGCCGTCGTCAAGAATTCGACGGTCTCCATGGATATGGCCGGAGTCGTCCTCCGCGAGGCGGATAAAATTCCTCCGGAACAGCAGGTCGATTCCATGAATTTCGACCGCCTTCCGGTTTATTACACAGGGAAAATATTCCCGAAGCCGAAACAGGTCAAATATGCGGAACGGACTCTTCCGCTGGGCACGGTTGCCATAGAAACCGGCAGAACGTTCCCCGGGGACGATTACAAAGTCCGCTTCCTTAAACACCGTCTCGAATCACTCGGCGCAAAGGTCGAACTCTTTTCTTCCGGAACAGCAGTCGGAAACCATGACGCGGTCATAAAGCTCAATGCGGGCGGAGGCGTTCCGGCACCCGCAAAACCGCAGGGCTACTCCGTCGCCTTCAGCGGAAATACGGCCGCCGTAAATTCGCACGACTCCTCCGGACTGCTGTGGGGGATCGTCTCCCTTCTCCAGATGACTGAAAAAAAGAACGGTTCGGCAGTGATCCACTGCTTTGAGACGGCCGATTATCCGTCAATGGAAATCAGGGGCGCGCTTTCTCCCGGCTGGCCGGAGCACGCGGCAGGGTTCATGCTTTTCACCAAGATGAATTCCATCGTGTTCCAGACAAGCGAGACGAACGAGCCCTTCCTGCGTCATTCCAGGCGCGATCCGCAAAAAGTCGATCAGATTGAGTTCTACGGGCGTGTGGCCCGCGATCTGGGATTGAATGTCTTTTTCACGGTCAATGCCGGACGCCTCTTCACCAATCATTATGCAAAGGACGTTGAACCTCTCAGATGCGGAAGCGAAGAAGATTTCAAATTCGTCTATGACATTGCCGCCCTTTACGCGAAGAACGGCTGCGGCGTGTATCTGGCTTTCGACGATCTGCGTTTCCCGGTCCATCCGGACGACCTGAAACAGTTCGGCTCGGCCAGAAAGGCCGACGTCTATTTCGTCAACAAACTCCATCGCACCCTCAAAAAAGAATATCCCGGCGTCAAGATGATATTCTGCCCGCCCTTTTACTGGGGGCCGGGATCGTATGCGCCCTATCCGGAGCCGCGCACTGACTATCTGCGTGCGCTCGGCGAGGAACTTGATCCTGAAATCGAACTCTTCTGGACGGGACCGAGCGTCGGATTCGACAAGATCAAGCCGGACGATATCCGGTGGTTCACGGATCTTACAAAACGGAAACCGCTTCTCTTTACCAACGGAAGCGGGACAAAACACCCCTACGAATACACTTTCGTAACCGACCCGATCAGCGAATGGAATACGCATTTCTACAACGGATTTTCACGGGATATGAGGGGAATATTCCCCAACACGTCCGGTGCTCATGACGCCACATACATTGCCACGTCGGCCGATTATTCCTGGAATGAGGAAGGTTATGCTCCGGAAGACTCGATCCGGACGATCGTCGGCCTGTTCTTCGGCCCCGGTTCGTTTGAAGTGTTCGACAGACTCAACAAGGCACAGTCCTGCTTCGACCAGTTCGGACTGCGTTCCTCTCCCAATGCGGCCAGAAAACTTCCTGAAATGCAGCGGAATTACAAAGCGCTCCGCGATGCATATGCCGAAGCGGCCAGATACAATCAGTTCGCCTTGAACAATCTGTCAGGCATGGAACGCTATCTCATGCAGATTGAATTCTTCATCCGCGGACTCGGGAACGACCCGAAACTGAAAACCTATGCCGACGCCGATGCAAAAGTCAGAAGGGCCGCAATGAGCGAAACAGGTTCCGGCCCCGAATCCGTTGTGCTTGCCCCCAATGATTTTTCCGGCGGCATGGGACCGGAAAATTATGAAGGAAAACTGATCACATGGATTTATGGCGCCAGAACGGAAAAACATGCGCTCGTTTCTTCCTTTGAATGTGTGCCGTTCCCCGTTTCCGGAGATTATAAACTCGTAATATCGGGGCAGGACGCCGATTCCGTTCAGAAAAGCGTTGTCGAGATCAGGGTCAATGACAGAGTGATCTTTTCAGGAGCGGATCAATTCCCGTCCGGTTCGTGGAAGCGCGCTGAATTCCGAATCCCGGCCGATTGCCTGCAAAGGAGTAACAGACTTCAGGTCCGCAACCTGGCAAACAGCGCCGACTCCGAAGGCCCGCCGTATTTCATGCTGAGTTACGCGGTTCTCAAACCCTCCGGAAAGTGATCTCTTCCCGCGGAAACCTTCCCCCGCCGCATGATGATGCGGCGGGGGATTTTTTTCAGCTGAAAGAAAATAGCCTCGGTCGGCGTTTCCGGCGGTACGATTATTCCAGCCAATGCGGCTATTTCTTTTCCTGCAGCTTGTACAGACGGTTGATGGCCGTTATGAAATCCATGGCTTCTCCTGTCAGAGTGAAAGGCTTGCAGTCCGCCGGATCGCCGGGGTGTCCCCCGCCGCGATAATGCCGTGAGACCTTGTACGGTGCATGCAGCTCCGGATAGTGGAAGGCTCCCGGTTCGGCGGCCAGTTTCCGGGCTGCCTCGCGGGCTCCTGCTTCAATGAGCTTTTGCGCCATTGCCGGGGTCCTGTGCGCTGCGGCAAGATTGTAATGTTCGTATGCCGCTCTGTCCAGTGCGGCGCTTTCACCGCGGTCGGGATTGAGTCCGCGCTTGACGGCTACTGCCGCGACGCCGGGGGTCAATGCCCTGGCTTCGTCCGCAAGTGCCGCATCGCCGGAGGCGAAGATCGTCGGAATGCCGAGCTCCATCGCGCACAGCGCAAGCGCGCCGTATTCGCCGATGGAAAGACCATTGACTTCCTGGTCGATGACGCCGAGATTTCCCGTGTGGGCCAGATGCGCATGGTCGCTCCCTGCTTTGCCGTGCTGGCCGACGAAGGCGAGCGCGGAAAAGGTCCTGTCAAGTCCCCATGGCCATATCGGACGCAAAGTGCCGGAAGCAAGTTCGGCGCGTTCGTCAAGCTGTTCAATGTCGATGCTGTCGTCGTGATGCCCGATCTGCACATAGAATTCGTCGAATCCGCCGGCTGCGAATCCTTTGATTGCCGCGTTGACTTCGCCGGTCAGCAGGCGGCGCGCCTGTTCGTAATAAGGTGCCCCTTCGTCGGCATATTTTTCCCAGTTCAGAATGCCGGCGACGCCTTCCATGTCGGTCATGATGAAAATTTTCACAATTGTCCTCCGCGTTTTTTTTGAATGTCACTGTTCCGGCATCGTCATGGTCAGTTCACAATATTTCAGACACGGGGTTGTGTTTCCGGTCAGAAGCATTTTCATGGCCGCGGCACCGATTCCCGAGTAGTCGAGCTGAAACGAAGGGAAATATGGCGACTGGACGAAAAATCCGCACAGCTTCTGGTCCACGTGTCCCCAGGAGCGATAGAGTTCCGCCTCCTGCGTTTCGCCGAACAGGATGGCATCGAATTTTCCGAGTTCGCGCTCTATCCGCGCCTTGTTTTTCCGCATCAGCGGGATGGAGGAATCGCCGTCGGAGGGGGGAACATCGGCGCCGGCCAGAACGGCTGTCACGCCGTCATCGGCCGCGGCATCGCGGAACCCGGCCCACAGATGGGCTCTGTGTTCGTCCTGGCTCAGCGGGGTCTGGGCAAAGAAAGCCGGGTGTCCGGAACCGTGCCCGCGGAAGTATTTCCAGGCCTTTGCTCCGGCTGAGGCATAGTTGAAGTTGATTGTCCTGTATCTTGCGGCAATTGCCGGGTTCAGCAGGTTGATGCAGACCATCGGAAGACCGATGCCTTCCAGGGTTTCGAGAAGCTGACGGTCGTCGTCGCAGGGATACAGAATCAGCAGGCCGCGGAGGCCGAGACTGTCAAAGCGGCGAGGGTCCGTTCCGGTGCGCATCGTGTGCACGATGTTCATGTTGAGCCCGTGCCTTGCGCAGATGCTCAATGCTCCGCTGACGGTCAGATAGTGCATTTCGCTGGCGGCCAGGGTAAAATCGGCTCCCATGTGCGGCATTGCCAGCCCGACCGTCTGCATTGGCCGCTGCGCCACGATTGTCGGCGCTCCGTTGCGCCGGACCAGGTATCCTGCATTGCCGAGTTTGCGCAGAACTTTTTGTGCTGTTACCAGCGAAATCCCATAACGTTCTGCAAGCCTGGGCGTTGAATCCAGCACCGCCCCTCCGATCAATTTTCCGGAATTGATGGCCCGGAGCAGACTTGCTTCCATTGCGTTTCCGACACTGCCGCGCCGTTTTGTCATGGTACTCATGATTCCATTTTTTCTCCCAGTATTCAATCATCGTTCCCGCCGCAGCGTGCCGTGAAAGCAGGATGCGCGATGTCCGGATGAATTTTACGTCTCAGCGTTTCGCATCCGGACAAGATAACATATTCCGCCGCGGCTGTCAAGCGTTTTCCGGGAAAAGATCACCTGTGAGGAAATGCGTATTCGATCTTTTCCCCGTCAAACGCTGTTTCCGCCGAAAACACATGGTTGTCTGCCGTTTCCGCCAGCCCCTCCGGAATGGAGAAGCCTTCAGGAACATACAGGAACACCCGCCCCGGGCGGCCTCTTCTGCGGGTTCCGATGCGCAGCACTTTCCCGTCGAAAGACCATCCTGACAGTTCGACGGCTCCCATCGAGATATGCGAATCGGTGCAGATCACCTGAACGCCGCCGGTCTTTGCGCGGAATGAAAAGACGCGGCAGTCGTGGGGAGCCAGTCCGCGCACCGTCATGGAATCGCGGAAGCATCCTGCAAAAGCGGAATTCCAGAAATCGAACACAAGATAATCCGTATCCGGTTTCAGCCCGAGTTCCCTGAAGTTCAATTCATAATCGCGCACGCGTTCCGGAATATCGGTGTTTACCACAGAGGCAACGACATAATGCTCGTCTCCGCTTTCGGCGTCCATTGCAAGGATCGACGGCACATTTTTCCGGAAGAAATCCACCGGTCTTGCCGCGTGCGGAGAGTGCGGAAGCACTTTTTCCAGCAGTTCCAGACGCCCGGGCGCAAGTTTCGGCATGGGATCTGCGATCATCACAAGTCCGTTCATGAGAGCGACTGTCGTCGCCCAGCTGCGGGCATCTGGATATGTCAGTTCGCTGTTGCATCCCTCCTGGCGGACGACAAGGTAATCAGGGTCGTTGATCCAAAGCAGTTTATGCTGCTGATAATGATTTTCAGCTGCCGCAATGGCGCGGCGCACCTCTCCCGGCCCTTCGAAGCGGTCGCGCTCGCCGTGGTGCTTGGCTATTCTTGAAGCGTCCCAGCGCCCTCCGGCATCCTCGCCGACGCGCATTGCGTCGGCCAGCCCGAGCGAGAGTCCGAACATCGAGGCGTTCAGCAGAAACGAGCCTTCCGCCATGCCGGACCGGAATGCGGAAAGTCCTGCAAGCATGGCCGAGGCGTTGGTCCTTGTCCTGTCTTTCGGCACAGCCAGCGGGGAAAGTCCCTCGGCGTTGGCGCCGTCCAGTTTGATATAACTGAATCCGAAGTCGCCCGTAACAGTCCGTGCGAGTTCGCGCATGTAATCCGTTACTTCCGGAACGGTGCAGTCGAGCACGCAGGTTCCGCTGTCGAAGTCTGTCATGAAGACGGGGGCGCCGGAGGCTTTTTTCAGCAGCCATTCCGGATGTTTCCGCGCGACCTCTGATTTCGCCGACGCCAGAAACGGACAGATCCAGAGTCCGGCCTTGAATCCCGCTTCGCGGATCCGTTCCGAGAGCCAGCGGAGCCCGTGCGGGAATCTTGAATTTGTGGACAGCCAGTCTCCGGTCAGAGTGTAGCCTCCGTCGATCTGAACATATTCCACGGGAATGGTATCCCGGTGCGCTTCAAGCCAGTGCAGATTTTCCATGACGTCGTCTTCCGTGGCCAGATCCAGATAATAATCCCACGGCGACCAGCCGATGATGTCCCGGAATTCGCGGCGTGTGTGAAAACGATCCACAATCAGTGAAAAATATTCCTTCATGATGCGGTCGGGATCGTTTCCCGCGCGGACGAGAATCCGTTCCGAGGAAAGGCTTTCCCCCGGCTTGAGCGGATGAAGCACGGCATCGCAGACAGCCTCGACCGACCTGAAGCGGAAGCCCGGGTTGATCCCGTGAAGAAGCACGGTCGAATCCTGATCTGCAAAGGAAAGAAAGCCGAACAGCAGATATCTTCCGGTGGAACGGCAGCCGTAAAGCGCATAATGAAGCGCCCTGTAGTCAAGCATGCCGCTGTTGTGGCATGGATCGCAGAGATCTGTTACTCCGGGGCCGAGCCCTCCCGCAAGCTGCGTCCAGCTGTTGATTTGGGGATTCAGAAAAGTGTTTCCGCCGTTTTCCTCCGCAATCAGCGCAGGAATCAGTTTCTTTATCACGATGTCTTCAGAAGAGATGTTCCGGACTTCCAGACTGAGTTCGGCGCTGTTGCCGGTCAAATCCAGAATGTTCAGACTCATTTCAAGAAACGGATTCTTCCGCAGCGTGTCCGCTGTGCATTCCAGTCCGGATTCCAGCAGAAATCCAGCTTGTCCGCACAGCATCTTTACGGAATCCCCGATGTTCAGAAATTTAACGGCATTGCTTTTCATCTTTTTATGTTTCCCTGAGTTGCGGCGTCGGTTCGAAAGTGCAGGAGGTCCATCAACCGGATACCTTTATTGTTCCTTTATTAAGATAGCATGATTTCGGACAGTTGTCAAGCCTCGGATTTTATATTGCTGATCTTTAACGGGAATAAGGGAATGCGTCGCTTATCCGTGCGTGAGAAGAGGCATCGCGGACGAAGCGCTGCGTGCGCAGAAGGCGGAGAAGAATTTTCGGACTTTCGCGGGAAAACAGTTTCAGACTGCCGGATTATCTGTTCCTGAATGCGAGAGGAGACATTCCTTCCTTACGCTTGAAGAACGCGCTGAACACAAACAGGCTCGAAAAACCGCATTTTTCTGAAATTTCCTTGACGGACAGTGTGGTATGGATCAGATTGTACCTGGCGGCATTGAGCCGCTGCCGGGCAAGATACCGGCCCAGGGAGATTCCCGCATGCTTTCGGAATATCGCCCGAAGATGGCTTGCGGAAACGCCCGATTTCTCCGCCACCGCCGAAACGTCCAGCGGCATGTCGAGATGCAGCCCGATGTATTCAATGGCCTTCGATACCGCTTCAGGAACGCTTTCCTCCGTCTGGTCCGGCGGCGAGGCCTTCAGGGAATCCAGCAGGAGCAGCAGAGTCATGGAGCTTTTTTCTGCCGCGTTCCGACTGTAGAGAGAAAGAAATTTCAACAGCAGGCTCATGTTTTCCGGGGTGCGCACGCCGCAGAGCGGGAATCCCGAAAACAGACAGCCCGTCCGCAGTTCGAACGTGATGAAGAGCCGCCGGTATCCCTTGGAGTCCGGATGAAGATAGCGCTGTGCGAACGGAGGGATCAGCAGCACCGATTCCCTGGTGAGGTTCAGCCTCCG
>CAZHPP010000148.1:0-8642 GCA_964534535.1 uncultured Victivallales bacterium
GAGGGGTTGGCCTCGGCATAGCCGAGCTTCTGGGCGTCCGCGAGCACGCGGGCGAAGTCTTCCCGGTCCTGCTCCATGCGGGTGAGGATGTAGTTGCAGGTGCCGTTGAGGATTCCGTAGATGCGGTTGATGCGGTTGGCGACCAGGCCTTCGCGCAGACTCTTGATGATGGGGATTCCGCCGCCGACGCTCGCTTCGTAGAAGATGTCGGTTCCGGATTTTTCCGCTTCGGCGAAGAGCTCCTCGCCGCATTTGGCGAGCAGCGCCTTGTTGGCGGTGACGACGGGTTTCCCGCGTTTGAGAGCTTCCAGGATGAACTTCTTCGCAACGGTGGTTCCGCCGATGAGTTCGACGATCACGTCGCACGTTTCGATGGCTTCCATGGCGCTGGTCGTGAGCACTTCGGGCGGGACTTTCACGCCGCGGTCTTTTGTGATGTCGAGGTCTGCGAGCTTTTTGAGCACGACTTTCATGCCGGTGCGCTTCTGGATGACTCCGGCATTGCGCAGCAGACAGTCGGCCACGCCGGCACCGACCGTCCCGAATCCGATGATCCCTACGTTCAGCTCCTTCACTTGGAACTTCTCCTGTATGTAAAAGAAAAATGCGGCTCCTGCTTTGCCGGTAAGAGCCGCATCATGAATTATCGAGTTATACCGCCGGAGCTGTCCCCGGCTTTGCAAACAGAATAAACGGCAAGTACCGAATTACTTCTGTCCGCGGAGTCCGAGAGCATTCGAAATTTCGACATACTTCTCGTAATTCTCGCGCGAAAGGTACTTCAGAAGTTTTTTACGCTTGTTGACCATGGCGTTCAGCCCGTGGCGCGTGCTGAAATCCTTGGCGTGCGTGCGCATGTGCTCGGTGATCTCCACAATGCGCGAAGTGAGGAGTGCAATCTGAACCGCCGGGGAGCCGGTGTCCGTTTTCGTCGCGCCGTACTTGGCAACGAGTTCTGCTTTCGTAGTCTTGTCCATGTTTTACCTTTCCTGAAATTTGCGAAACGGATTTCGGCCGCTTCATTCCGGTATCTTACGGTGGGGACAGACACCATGTCCATCCCGCCGGTATCGATAAACTTGATTAATATAGCAGTCTTCCGCCGCTTTTCAAGTCCGCTGCTTTATTTTATTCCCGGCAGCTCTCATTTGCTTTTTCAGTATAATGTGTTACATTATCATACATATAATCACAAAAAAGATTCCGGCCGGATTAAAAGAACTCACAGGAAACCGCCATGATCAAAACAATTTATCTGATCCATCACACGCACATGGATATCGGCTACACCGACCTCCCCGACGAAGTCATGTCCAGACATCTGATCCATCTTGACCGGGCAATCGAATTCTGCGGGAAAGATCCGGAATACCGCTGGTTCCTGGAATCGTCGTTCCTCGTGAAGAATTATCTGCGGAACCGCGGAACGGAGGCCGCAGAACGGCTGTTCCGTCTTCTCGGGACCGGACAGCTTGAGCTGGGTGCGTTCGAAATGCAGCCACTGACCGAACTCCCCGACTGCCGGAGTCTGATCGGCACAACCGCCTTTTCCCGAACGCTTGCTGCGGAGCACGGCTTCCCCTGCGAAACGGCATGCATCAATGACATCGGCGGCTATGCGGGACGTCTCCCGACCGTTCTTTCCGATTCCGGAATCCGCAATCTCATTGCGGGAATCGGCGCGTTCCAGGTCAACCTTCCATGGGCGAAAGAGCTGCCGTTCCTGTTCCGTCTGAAGGCGAAGGACGGCAAGTCCGTCCTCGTCTGGAACCTCGGAATCAGCCGGACGCGCAGGCCGCAGGACGAAATCTCCCTGAAAGCCGTTTACGGCTCCGCTCTTGCCGGTCTGATTCAGCCGGCTCTGGCCCGGCTCATGCCCGAAATCATGGAGCGCGGCACGGAGCTCGACGTTCCGCTCACGCCCCCCGATGACCTTTTCAAGGCCTTCCGCGCGCTGGAAAAACGCCTGGAGGAGGAAAACTATCCGTATTCCGAAATCATGATCCAGTTCGGAGGCGACAACCGCGGCCCCGCGCCGTATCTTGCCGAACTCGTCCGCCGCATGAACAGACTCGGAAAACTTCCGAAGATCGTGCTCTGCAATCCGGACGTTTTCTTCCGATTCATGGAAGAAAACCATGGTGCTGACATTCCCGTTCTGGCAGGCGCGTTCACAGACCCGTGGAATCTGCGCACCATGCCTTCCCCCGCCGGACTCAAGCGGTTCCTCCAGGCCGGACGCGGCGAATTCCATGCCGGAACGGCGGCCGAAAATCTTCAGCTTTATGCGGATCACACCTGCGGCCTCAGCGAATGGGGCTGGGAAAAATCCTTCCGCGGCTGCCGCGGACGCGGATACGACCGATACCGCGAATCCTGGCGGGCCAAAGCCTTCTACGCCGATTCCGCACTGCGGGAAGTCCGCGGCAGAGACAGCGAATCCATGCAGAAACTCTGCGCCGAATTCCCAGGCGAATGCCTTCTGACCGTCAGAAACCGCCAGGCCGTGACGCTTTCCGGCCCGGTCGAAGTCTATTCCGGACGCGACGGTTTCGACCTTTCCGGATTCGCCGATGCGGAAACAGGAACGCCGGTTCCCTGCCAGCTGCTTTCCAGACACCGCTATCTGCTGGATGTTTCCGGAGTGCCTCCACGCTCCTTCAAGAAATTCGTTCCGGTCCCGGGACCGGAACATGCGGCGCATTGCGCCGCTTCCGCCGTTCCGGGAACCGTTGCCGCACCGTTCTTCACCGTGGCGTTCGATCCTCGGAAGGGGCTGATGAAGAGCGTCAGGCTTCCCGATGGTTCCGAGTGCTGGAACAGTTCCCCGGAATCTCTTCTTCCCGGCGAGCCTCTGGTGGAATTCTATCGAGAGTTCCGGAAAGACTCGATTGGAGCCGGAATGATGCATGAAAGGTATTTTACGGCGCCGATGGAGTGCCGCGGCGCATCAATGACGGAGAACGGCCCCGTCAGAAAGACCGTCGCTTCGGAGTTCCGCGCGCTCCTGCCGGAGGCCGAAATCGGATTCGAAGTCTTCACTTCGGTTTATCTCAACCAGCCGAGAATCGATCTTTCCATCCGGATGGATCACCCGGAAACCGCAGAGAAGCATGTTGCGGCCGTATGCTTTCCGTTTGCCGGAGGTCCCCTGAACTGCAGGTTCGAGCAGAATCTCGGTTCCATTGATCCCTGCCGCGATCTTCTGCCGGGCGCCATGCAGGAAGTGTTTCTGGTTTCAGGATGCATGGAACTGCGTTCGGAAAAAGTCCGTTCCGTTTTTATCCCGGCCGATGCGCCCTGTGTTTCCTTTGGGAAACCCGATCTCACGGCGTGGGAACAGGAATTCCCGTTCACGCGTCCGGACAATACTGTCTACGGCGTTCTGTACCACAACCTTGCGAATACGGATTGCCCGATTTGGCAGGATGTCATGGAAACCTTCCGTTATTCGGTCTATTTCGTTCCGGAGGGCGGGGAATGCGACATCAGGAGATTTGCGCTGGCGCCGGTTTCGCTGGAAGGCGCGTTTCTTTCCGCGGGACGCCGCACCGTGCCGATGCCGCGGCAGATCAGTCTTGACAGGGCGCCGGGGATCCGTTTTCATGGAATTTACGAGGATTGTTTCCTGCTGGAAAACACGACCGGCGGGACATTGACGGTTCCCGTTGTCATATCGGGAGTGGAGACTTCCGAGACGTTCGCCCCGTTTGAGCTGCGGCGGATTCAGGCACGCTAGAAACTTTTGCCGGCAGCGCCCGGCCGGTCAGGATGAATGCCGCATCTTATTCGCAGAAAATATCCGGCGAGGCAGCTCCATGCGTGGCAGGCGCTGTTGCTGAGACAATCGCCGGAAGGCGCGGCAAAGTCATCATCGGGGACATAAATTTCCCAAAAGGTGTCGGCGCCTCTGGCAATCATGCCTCCCCAATAGCCGGTGATTAACGCGTCTGCTTCCTCTGTCTGCCCGCAGGAATAGAGGGCTTCCAGCACAATGCCCCACAAATACGGTGTCCGCGGACGTATTGCATCGGGGATACTTTTCAATTCTTTCCAGGAATCTGCGGCTTCCTGTCTGTCAAGCACGCCGGCGATTGTCATCCAGGCCCACGATGCAAATGAAATCTGTCTGTCAGGACCGGAAACGATCATTTTTGTATTCTGCTGCATGCGATACTGTCGAACAGCATCTGACAGAGTCTCAATTTCATTTCTGCATTCTGCTCCGTCCATCCCCAGATTCATCCGGAGTTCGAGCACGGCCCTCAGCGCATAAATATAAAGTCCCTGAACCGCCATTTCTTTGTCAAGAAGAGGTTCATGATCTATGAAATACCATCTTCCCTGCTGAAGACGGATCAGTCCGTTTGTGTCGAAATCAGGCCGGATCAGTTCCAGCTGTCTCTCAGCAGCAGGGAGCAGTTCCCGGCAAATTCCGGTTCGTCCGGTAAAGTTCAAATGATCCCGCAGCAATGCTGCGAACAACAGGGAATAGGTCGTGACGCTGGAACTTGGACATGGTGGATTTCTGTCGAAAACCGCTCCGTAAATCATTCCGTCCCTGTCCGCAGTTCCGGCAAAAAGATAAAGACAGCGTTCCACCAGATCGAAATTCCTGAAGCTTACCGCATTCAATCTTGCCTCGATCCACAGATCGCCCAGCCACAGCCGTCTGTCACGCTTGGGACCGTCTTCGAACACATGCTGCATGCAGTCGCGAAGTGTTCGCAGCGCGGCACGGTCAATGTCCAGAATTGCCTGGCCGCTTTCCTTCGGAAGCGGCACTGCTGCATCTGTATCTGCGCTCGTCTCGGCGACAGCAGAGAGTTGTTTCAGTCTGAGACGGTAATTCGGCGCGCCGCCGGAAATCTGCAGATAACGGAATGAGTAACGGCGCGGCAGGCGAATGATGCCATCCGGCGTTTCATCGAAATTGAGCAATTCCCGCTGAAGCCAACTTTGGGACATTGTGCCTTTGTATTTTCCGAAATCGCCGGCCAGTTCAAAAGGAGTTTCAGCAAACTTGAGGGAAAGTTGTACGGGAGAGTCATTGGGACGGTCAGACTCCAGCGCAAATTCCAGACGTCCGGTCAGATGCTCGCCGAAATCGAAACACCAGCTCCATGTCCCGAGCTCGGAATGCTCAAAGACCGCCGACGGCTTGATATCAATGACACGGATGGAAGTCTTCTGCCAGGCAGTCTCATCATGATATGGTTCCACAACAGCAGCAGGAACAACAGTCCTGGTAAAAATGCGGGGGCGAAGTCTCTGTGCATTGTCAAGCCATTCAGATTGCTGGTGATAAAACATTGGAAGGCGCTTTCTGATTACTTTGCACTGTGATGAACTTTATTCAGGACAACGATCTGCCCTATGTCAAGCCGAACACAGGTAATCCGTTTTCCATTGCGGATTTCCGTCTTGAAATCAGCGTTGGCGGGACGACCTCTGTCATCATATAATTTCACTTTGACTTCATCCATGTCGCCGAAGCTGAAATCACCGCTGACAGCTGTAATAATCTTGTCTGTTCCGATGATATATCCCTGATGGATCTCTTTTATTGCAATCGGCCAAATTGCTGTTTCAGGGGAATCAACGGATTCGTATGGAAAATCATATTCATGAGGCACTGTTCCCATGTAGAGCGCACCGATGAACTGTTTGTTTACATCACGGTACGTCCGCTGCAACGCATTGGGGACTGGAGCAAAATAACTGCGGGTAAGCTGACTGAAACTGATTGCTTCTCCAAAACGCACGGGAATGAGATCTTTCAGAGCCGACATGGTCGAATGCGTATAAAAACTCCGATTTGCAAAGACCTTCTTTCCGCGTTCGATGACTATGTGCCGAATCAGATCTATTATGAAATCGTTTGAAAGAAGCTGATACGATGCCTTTTCCTGAATCAGCGTTTTCGAGACCGGGTCAATGTCGCCGCTGACACCATCTGTCCGGTTATAGGTAAAATAAGGTTTTGAACCCTCCAGATAATCAAAAAGGATGCCGTCACATTTCCAGTCGTCCAATGCTGTGTCAACCAGTTTTCTGATCATTCTCCCGAATTCGTTATCATGTGTAGGTATAAAATAATGATAGCCGGCCTCGGACAGTTTTATGCCGCTTTTGTCAACGATAATCCAGTCTTTATACAATTCATCGTCAAGCCGCTTAGGATCATTGCTGCCATAGGGCGCCATGAGGCAATAGTAAATCGGGACTTCCCTGGCATGAGGATACTGTTCCCTCAGTGCGGCAACCAGTTCTTTTCGTTCGGAGCACATTTTCTTATCACTTAAAACAGCCGGCCCCCATTTCCAGAGTGCCCTTCTGGGCTTTGTGTCGCTCCATCCCGCAAAGTGCCCAATCCAGATATGGCGGATCTGCTGCTGATATGGCGTCCAGCTTTGAATCCTTCCGGGGATTTCCTCCTTGAAATTAATGAGAGCACGTTTCCCGAAATCTGCCCGAATCGCATTCAGCTTCCAATGGTCGCGGGCATTGTTGACAAATGAAAACATATCGCCATTTGATATCGGATAAATCTCAAATTTGACGGAAACACTGGAAAAAGGCTGCAGCACCAGGGACTGATCGGTCAAACCGCAAATGTCATGATTGGCAAATGCAATGGAATGTATCTGGAAAATATCGCTGACCGGAACCATGCCGCATCCGCCTTTTCCTGCAGGTAAAAATACAGTGGGATTTTCCGGTTCCGCACTGGAGCAGGATCTCTTTACCGGCATCCCGCTGACCCTTATCGCTTCCTGATTGCGGCCCTGTACAGCTGACAAATGATATTTTACTATGACCGGAAGCTTCCGAGCTGTCAGATTTGTGATGGTATCACAGACTGAAATATAATTTCCATATCGCTGAAGCGTGCGTTCCACTTTGTTGAATGAGCTTCCGCTGCCATGCATGGTGATGGCCCCATCCGCCGATGCAGACGAAACAGTCCACCCCTTCTCCGGGGCCTCCACATCTCGCTTCCCGAAACAGTTGAACCCTCCATGGGGATAGGAATAATAACTGTCCAAAGCATATATGCCGGTGCCTGATTTCAGGAAAATCCGACCATCCTTGCGGATATCCAGATCATAGCATTCCGTGCTGTCGCTTCTGGGTTCTACAAGTCTGGGCGTTTTGTTCATGGCCTTCAATTCTTTCAGCCACCAGTCCTCCTGTTTCTTCGGCAGTTCAGAATTTACATATAATTTCAGATTCGAAACAACTGCCGGAATCGGATCTTTCCGTTTCAATATTTTATGCACATTCGGCATTTGCATGTTGCACAGTTTCAGACGGTTTATTCCCTGTCTGATGTACGGGGTAAGGTTAAATCTGAAAGTAACGCCATCCCATTCCTGCGGCTGATATGGGCATTGATCACTTGCAATCAATCTGTATGACGGGCCATACATCAGGCAGAATTGGTCAATCTTTTCATCTCTGCCCTTTGAATTGGGTTGCGTTACCCATGATGATGCCATGGACACGGCACCATTATTCCGCCGAAACATTTCCGGGACATTCAGCAGACTGGAATTGGCAACGGGAGTGCCATTGCACCAAACCTGCATTGCATAATCATAGCCGGAAAATCCGACATCCCGGAGACAGGCGCGAAACTCCAGGATGATAAAATGACCTTTCTCTACCGGTTTCTCAAGTGTAAACTCAAGATCCTTTGACTGTGTCCCGAATATCCTGTATTCCGGTTCAGAAGGAACGACCGGAATGACTCCGGACGCAAGCTGCAATGCTGTGGTGCACAAAATTGCCGCAAGACATTTTCTCCCGTAGAACATCCTGTTCTCCTTGCTTTATCTGCATTTATTTCAAATGCTGCAGTCCACTCACCCAGCCCAAACCGATCCATCCAACCGAGTTGAGTCCGGCGACATGTCCATCGACAAATACTCCATTGCCGATTCCCATGTGATTTAATCCAAGTTTTTCTGGAGTAATATCAGTTCCTTTATTATTGCGGTTTATAATTTCGTATTGCAGTGTCCCGATTGCATTTGATGAATCATAGTAGCTGTCCATAATCAGAGAAACTTCTGATGGTTTCATTGCTTTTGAAGGATCAGACCAGGTAGCATTGTCCCTGCTGGGATAAAAAACATTGCCTGCAGTGTTGTAGACAACTTTCGCTGCTCCTGAAAAATTCCAATATGACGGAAACCCTCCGCAGCGCCACATTCCATAAGTTGTCGTATTCGATTCAGGCGGCACATCCGGTCTGTTGAGGGTTTTCCCGGACGGACATGCAAAAATGCCGAAACGTCCCTTGCCGGGACTTTTCAAGATATCGCAATGAACAAGAATTTGTTTCCAGTTCCTTGTCCCGTTGGGATAGGTTGAATCATTGACCGGCGGCGTCCAATTGTCGTATATGTCCATATATTGAATAAATGACAGTCCTATATTTTTTAAATTGCCGATACAATTAACTGCACGCGCTTTTTCCCTTGCCTTGTTCAGCGCAGGCAGCAGCATTCCCGCCAGAATCGCGATGATCGCAATCACCACCAGGAGCTCGATTAATGTGAAAATTCTCCGCTTTCTCATCTCCAAAGACCTCCTCGTTTCCCCATTCCTTTATATCCCGCGGAAGCGCGGAAACC
>CAZHPP010000149.1:0-8636 GCA_964534535.1 uncultured Victivallales bacterium
ACTCCCGGGGTCCTGAGAAAGAACGGGAAAGATCACCTTCCGAAGATTTCCGCGGCCATGGGGTCGGTCACGGCGCATCCGGAAAGATAGCCTTCCGGATATCCGAGCTTTCCGCAGACGTCCTTCCAGCGGCCGGGCATGTCGTCCTGGAACAGCCACGGACGCCACCCCAGTTTCAGATAGACCGAAACCGCAGGAAGCCGGAAGTCGTCCGTCAGCAGATACATTTCCTTCAGGCCGCATCCGATCATCTTCCGCATGGCCGCGCAGGAGACGGCGGGACAGAGCCCGTGTCCGCGGAATTCCGGTGAAGTCATGACCCAGCCGAGCGTTCCGGGGAACGGCACGGGCCCCGCCAGGCTGCCGTGTTCCGCCGTGGCGGAGGCGGCCAGACGGCCCGTTGCGGTCTCTTCCACGAGCAGAAGCCCGTCCGTCACCGCATGGCTCTTCAGAAAATCCTCCAGAGTCGAATCGTTCCATCCCTTGAATTCGCTTCCCTCGCGAAGCTGAAGATAGGCGTCTTTGTCTTCGGGGCGGTACGGGCGGATCCGGAATCCGGGGGCAAGGGCCCGGTCCTGCACGGCCTGTTTCTTGGCATCGAAAAGCATTCGGAGCTGCATGGCGGCCAATCCTTTCCATAAGATTCATTTACGGAAAAGTATAATCGTACTTTACAGTTATGCAATCCGTTTCCGGAAGGTTTTATTACAGAAAAAAGAAAAAAATTATAAAAAATGGAACAGGCCCCCGGGATGGGAACCTGTTCCAAAGGTGAATTACCTGTTATTTCACATGCTTGGCGAGATAGGCGGCCACGCCCTTGGCGGAAGGCTCCATGGCGTCCTCGCCCGGATGCCAGTTGGCGGGGCAGACGTCGCCGTATTTTTCCGTGAACTGCAGGGCCTCGAGCGTGCGGATGGCCTCGTCGACGCTGCGGCCGATGGAAAGGTCGTTCACGAGTTCGTGGCGGACGACGCCCTTGGTGTCGATGAGGAAGAGTCCGCGGAGCGCAACGGAGTCTCCGAAGAGGATTCCGTAGTCGCGCGCGATCTGCTTGGTCTTGTCGGCGACGAGCGGGAACGCGATGGCGCCGATTCCGCCTTCGGAGGGATCGACGGACTTCCAGGCGAAGTGCGTGTATTCGGTGTCGCAGGAGACTCCGATCACCTGGCAGTTGAGCTTTCTCACGTCGGCGAGGCGGCTGTTGAAGGCGAGAATTTCGGAAGGACACACGAACGTGAAGTCCATCGGATAGAAGAAGAGAAGGACATACTTTCCGCGGAACGACGACAGCGTTACATCCTTCATTGCGTTGTCCGGCATGACCGCGGCGGCGGTGAAGTCGGGCGCCATTTTTGTGACGAGAGACATGGTGATACCTCCTGTGAAGTTTTCCCCCCGCGACCTTCGCGGGATTTCTGGAAGTAATCTAGCACCGGAACGCCGAAAATCAAACGGCGGAAGGATGTGTGTCATCTTTCGCCGAAAGCATTTCGGTCCGGAAAATAATCGGTCCGGAGGGTTGAAATTTGCGGGGGACGTGCTATATTATCAAGTTCCTGAATATTTTCGAATTCAAACAGGGAGAAGATACGTGAGCCGCACAATTATCGTATTTGTGAAACAGGTGCCGGATACGAAAAATATCACCGGCGAGGCCATGACGCCCGAAGGGACGGTCAACCGGAAAGCTCTGCCCGCCATATTCAACCCGGAAGACCTGAACGCGCTCGAACTTGCGCTTCAGCTGAAGGACCGCTCCGGAGCCAGAGTCATTGTAGCCACCATGGGCCCGCCGTCGGCGGCAGAAGTCCTGCGGGACGCCATGAGCCGCGGCGCGGACGAAGGCTATCTCCTGACCGACCGCGCGTTTGCCGGCGCCGATACTCTCGCCACCAGCTATGCGCTCAGCATGTTTGCACGGAAGATCGGAAAATACGACCTGATCCTCTGCGGACGCCAGGCCATCGACGGCGATACCGCCCAGGTCGGCCCGCAGATTGCCGAAAAGCTCAAGATTCCGCAGATTTCCTATGTGGAAAGCGTGGTCGACTTCGGGGAAAATAGCGTCACGGCGCGCCGCCGCATCGAAGGCGGCTACGAGATTCTCCAGAGCCCGCTTCCGGCGCTCTTCACGGTCGTCGACGCCAACGAGCCGCGGCCGAAAAACGCCGCGCGCGTCATGAAATACAAAAAGGCGAAAACCCAGTCGGAACTCGTGAAGACCAGCACCTATGTGGATGCCGGGAAATCCGCCGAAGAGGCGAAGATCATGGAAAGCAAGGGCCTTCTGATCCACGAACTGAGCGCGGCCGCCACGGGCGCCGATCCCAAACGGATCGGATTCGCCGGATCGCCGACCAAGGTCAAGCAGATCATGAGCGTGGTGCTCACCGCGGGAGCATACAAGGCCGTCGAGGCCACTCCGGCCGGTGTCTCCGCTCTCGTCCACGAACTGATTGACGATCATACAATAGGGTGATTACAATGTCTCAAAACATCGGAAACGTCTGGGTTTTCATTGAACAGGAAGGCGGAAAGATCGCGGACGTGAGTCTCGAACTCGTGAGCCGCGGCTGCGAACTGGCCGAAAAACTCGGCACGAAGGTCGAAGCCGTCCTCCTCGGAAACAACGTTGAAAAATGCTGCCAGACCCTCTTCAGCTACGGCTGCTCGAAAGTCTATCTCTGCGAAGATCCCCGGCTGGAACCCTTCACGGTCCTGCCCTATGCGAAGGTCATCATGGACCTGATCCGCGAGCACAAGCCGAACATCCTGCTCTTCGGCGCCACCATGAAGGGCCGCGAACTCGCGCCCCGCGTGGCCTCCGAAAAGCTCGCCGGACTCACCGCCGACTGCACCGATCTCCGCATCGACGACTTCGAGGACAAGGTCAACAACAAGTCCTATAAGAACAAACTCATGCAGATCCGCCCCGCATTCGGCGGAAACATCATCGCCACGATTGTGAACACCTGGGACGATCCCCAGATGGTGACCGTCCGCGAAGGCGTGATGAAAATCGCCGATCCCGTTCCCTCCCGCAAGGGCAGGATCGAGCGCGTGAAAGTCGCCCTCACCGAAAAGGAGACCGTCCTGAAGGTGATCGAGCGCGTGCGCGCAGAAAAGACCGTGAACCTGAAGGCGGCGCAGATCATCGTCTCCGGCGGCTACGGAGTCGGCTCCAAGGCCAACTTCAAGCTGATCGAAGACCTGGCGAAGACGCTCGGCGGACAGGTGGGAGCCTCCCGCGCGGCCGTCGACGCCGGCTGGATCGACCATGACCATCAGGTCGGCCAGACGGGCGTGACCGTCCGCCCGAAACTTTACATCGCCTGCGGCATTTCCGGAAGCGTCCAGCACGTCGCCGGAATGAAGGAAAGCAAAAAAATCATCGCGATCAACAAGGACCCGAACGCCCCGATCTTCTCCGTGGCCCACTACGGAATCGTGGGCGACCTCAACGCCGTGATCCCGATGATGATCAAAGCATACAAAGCCAAAGCCTGAGACGAGGAGACGATTTGAATGTCAAACTACTTCACTGACAATCCGGACCTGATGTTCGCCCTCGAGCACGTCGACCTCGACGAGGTCGTGCGCCGCCGCGAAAACGACTACAAAGAGTCCGAAAAATACGATTCCGCCCCGGTCAGCTACGCCGACGCCAAGGACAGCTTCAAGCGCGTCCTGGACGTGATCGGCGACGTTGCGGGCGAACGCATTCAGCCCCGCGCCCGCCAGGTCGACGAGGAAGGCCCCAAATTCGAAAACGGCGTCGTCACCTACCATCCGCTCACGAAAAAGAACATGAAGGACCTTTCCGATGCCGGCGTCATGGGCGTGATGCTTCCGCGCGAATACGGCGGACTCAACTTCCCGAACACGATCTACACGATGATCACGGAAATGGTCAGCCGCGCGGACGCCTCCCTGCAGAACCTCGTGGGGCTACAGGACATCGCGGAAACCATCTGCGAATTCGGCACCGAGGAACAGAAGGCCAGATACCTTCCCGACTTCGCCAGCGGCAAGGCCGACGGCGCCATGGACCTCACCGAACCCGATTCCGGCTCCGACCTCCAGTCCGTCCGCCTGAAAGCCACCCAGGGCCCCGACGGCAAGTGGTATCTCAACGGCATGAAGCGGTTCATCACGAACGGATGCGCCCAGACCCATCTGGTGCTCGCCCGCTCGGTCGACGGCTCCACGGACGGCCGCGGACTTTCCATGTTCATCTGCTCGAAGTGCCCGCAGCTCGTCGTGCGCCGCATCGAACACAAGATGGGCATCCACGGAGTCGCCACATGCGAACTCCAGTACAACGACGTTCCCGCCGAGCTCTGCGGACGTCCGCGCTTCGGACTCATCAAATATGTGATGAGCCTCATGAACGGCGCGCGCGTGGCCATCAGCGCCCAGGCGCTCGGAATCGCCGAGGCCTCCTACCGCGAAGCCCGCCAGTACGCCTCCGAACGAGTCCAGTTCAAGAAGAGCATCGACACGTTCCCGTCCATCTACGACATGCTCGCCCGCATGAAGACCTCCCTCACGGCTTCCCGCGCGCTGCTTTACGAGACGACGAAATACGTCGATCTCCGGTACGTCTACGGCAAGCTGGTCGACAGCGGCAAGGCCACCGATGCCGAAAAGGCCCAGTTCAAGTATTACGAAAAGGCCGCCGCCGTGCTCACCCCGATGTGCAAGGCACTCTGCACCGAATCCGCCAACAGGATCTGCTACGATACGATCCAGATCCACGGCGGCACGGGATTCATGCACGACTTCGACGCCGAACGCTATTACCGCGACGTCCGCATCACGAACATCTACGAAGGCACCACGCAGCTTCAGGTTGTGGCGGCCATCGGCGGCGTGATGCAGCGCACGCTTGAACCCGTCTATGAGAAGGCCTTCTCGGCCGAATGCTCCGGCGGACTCGACTGCCGTCTGCTCGGATTCCTGAAGACCATGCACGAAAAACAGAACGAAGCCGTGAAATACGTCGACGGACAGGACAACACGGCGTATCACGATCTCCGCGCAAGAAGTCTCGTGGAAAACGAAACCTTCCTGCTCGTGGGAATCCTGATGCTCCGGGACGCAGCACTCGACGCGAAGCGCATGCCGATCGCCGAACGCTACATTCTCGACGCAATCCCCGATTTCAACCGAAACCATCAGCTCGTCATGTCCGGCGATTTCTCCACAATCGACAGACACCGCGACGTGATCGACTACTGATCAATTCATCCTTATCACAAGGAAGGAGCCGCAACATGAACAACGAATATCTTGCAAAGGCCAGGGAAAACATCAAGGATGCCAAGGCCCTGATCGTCGTGGCGTCCCGCCGCGCACGCCAGCTTGCCTATGGCGCACGCCCCATGGTCCGCTGCCATGAAGAAAAGAATTTCCTCGACGTGGCGCTGCTCGAGATCGCCGAAGGAAAACTCGCCGCCCAGGAAGGCACAGGCGACGACTTCCTCCGCGAGGCACAGGCCCTCAAGGAAGCGGCAAAACAGAACGGCGAAAGCAAGTAATCCGGGAAAAACGCGTCCCCTCAATCCATGGGACGCGTTTTCTCATTTTTCAGGAGCATTCTCACATGTCCGATGTTGCAGTCATCATGGGCAGCAAAAGCGATCTGCCCAATCTCAAGGGGGCTTTTGACACTCTCAAATCATTCGGAATCCCCTTCTGCGCCCATGTCATTTCCGCCCACCGCACCCCGGATGCCGCCGCCGCGTTCGCAAAGAATGCGGAAAAGGACGGGATCAGGGTCATCATCTGCGCCGCCGGCATGGCCGCGCATCTGGGCGGCGTGATCGCCGCGAACACGGTCCTCCCCGTAATCGGAATCCCAATGGCGGGCGAGCCCTTCAACGGCCTCGACGCGCTTCTCGCAATGGTCCAGATGCCTCCGGGAATCCCCGTGGCGACTGTCACGGCGGGCAAGGCCGGCGGAAAGAACGCCGCGCTTCTCGCGATCGCGATCCTGGCGCTTTCCTCGCCTGAACTCATGCGCAAGCTCAAGGAGTTCCGCGCCGAGCAGACGAAGAAGGTCGAACAGGCCGACGCCGAACTTCAGAACGAGATCTGAAGACTTTTTGAATTCCCATGCGCGGGAGTCCGGAACCATGCCGGACTCCCGCGTCTTTTTCTTCTCACGCCGTCTTGAAAATTCCTGCGCACGATGTACAGTAACCGGAATCTACCCGGATCCTCCAGAAAGGCCGCATCATGCATATTCTCATGTCCGCAGACGGTGCCGAATTCGGTTCGGCGGAAATCAGAAATGGAACCTTCGAACGAGTCCGCGTCGCGCCGCCCGGAAATGCAAAACTGGTCACGCTGAGCTTTGCCGTTCCCATCGTTGACATCCAGAGTTTCTGGATCCCCTCCCTCCGTATGCCGTCCATGAAAATCCGCTGGGTGATCGAATCAAGGAACGCCGCCCAGACGGGCTTTCCGTTCCTGATGTTCCTGAACATGGCCGGCATCAGCCGATGCGCGTTCGGTCTTACGGACACTGCGGACGATTCCGCGTTCACGGCAAGGATGAACCAGGAAACCTGCTGCTATGACGTGACGGTCGAAACGGCGTTTTCCGGACCTGCCGCGCCCTATGATTTCACGCTCGACACCCGCGCCGTCCCCCGGCAGGATTCGATCGACGCCTGGCGCAGCACGCTCGGCCTCCCGAAATATGAATTCCCGAAAGAAGCCTGGAATCCCGTCTACTGCACCTGGTACGCCGTGCATGCCGCCGTGGACGAACCCTGGGTCGAAAAGACCGGCGAAGCCGCCGCAAAGCTCGGATTCGGCACCTTCATCGTCGACGACGGCTGGTGTTTCGATGTGAAGAAGCGCGTCTCCCCGGAAACCATCGGGACCTGGTATGAAAACGTCGGCGACTGGACCGTTTCCGCCGCAAAGTTTCCGGAGTTTCCCGCCCATGTGAAGCGCATGCAGAAGCTCGGACTCAGGTACATGGTCTGGGTCGCGCCCTTCCTCATCGGCACGAAAAGCAAAGCCGCAAGAACCGTAAAGCAGACCGGAATCTGCCAGGAAGGTTACCGTCTCCTCGACATCGCCGATGAAAAATCCGCGCGCATCATCTTCGACTCCATTGCGCGTCTCACGGGAGAATGCGGGCTCGACGGGCTCAAGATCGATTTCCTCGACCAGATTCCCGCGGACACGGCCGCGCCGCGCGGTCCCGCCGTCCTGAAATTCATCCGGGACCTTTCGGCCTCCGTCCGGAACGTCCGGAAGAACGCGCTCATCGAATACCGCCAGTCGTATGCGTCGCCGCAGATGCTCGAATTCGCCACCCAGTTCCGCGCGGGAGACGTTCCCTTCGACTACGTCGACAACTTTCAGGAACTCTGCCAGATCCGCATGAGCGTCGGCGACCGCGTGCCGGTCCATGCCGACCCGGCATACTGGGCGAAGGACGAGCTCCCCGTGAACATCTCCCGCCACATGATTGCCGAACTTGCGGGAGTCCCGATGCTTTCCATGGAACTTTCCGGGTTCAGCGCCGTCGAAAAGGCGATCGTGAAGCACTGGCTCGGGTTCTACCGTGAACATCTCGACACCTTCTCGGCGGGAAAATGGGAAATCCGCTGCGGACGCGGGAGCGTCGCCTGGGCCGCAGTCGAAACGGAAAAGGAAAGGATCGTGATCCTTGCGGACGAAGCCCGTCTGGAACAGCTTCCGACCGATTCCAGGACGCTCCACCTCCTGAACCTTTCGCCCGTCCCGCTGACAAAACCCGGCGGGAAGGCGTTCGGTCCGGAAGGCGAACCGTGCGCGGAAAAGAACCTGATCCCCGCCGGCGGACGCGGCGTGTTCCGCGGGTGAGTTTCCGGGAATAATTCTTTTTTCGCTTCCCGGATTGCGTCCGGTGCAAATCCAGTGTATATTACCCTGAACAACTTTTTACAGGAGAACTTCCATGAGTTACGACAAGATCAGATTCCCGGCCGGCGAAAAGATCGCCTTCGCCAAGGACGGCACCCCGCATACCCCGGATCATCCGCTGATCGCCTATATCGAAGGCGACGGAATCGGCCCCGACATCACGAAGGCCGCCATGCACATCTGGAACTCGGCCGTGGAGAAAGCCTACGGCGGAAAACGGAAGATCTCCTGGGTCGAAGTGTTCGCCGGAGAAAAGGCCAACGCCGTCTACGGCTCCCCCGTCTGGCTCCCGCAGGAAACCCTCGACGCCATCCGCGAGTGCGGAATCGCCGTCAAGGGCCCCCTCACGACGCCGGTCGGAAAGGGAATCCGTTCGCTCAACGTGGCGCTCCGCCAGCAGCTCGACCTTTACGTCTGCCTGCGTCCGGTCCGCCATTTCGAGGGCGTGCCTTCGCCCATGGTGCATCCTGAACTCACCGACATGGTGGTCTTCCGCGAGAACACGGAGGACATCTACGCCGGGATCGAATGGGCAACCGGCACTCCGGAAGCGAAGAAGGTCATCGATTTCCTGCAGAAGGAAATGGGCGTGAAGAAGATCCGTTTCCCGGAAACTTCCGGAATCGGGATCAAGCCCGTTTCGCGCGAAGGCTCCGAACGGCTGATCCGCGCGGCGATCAGATACGCCATCAGGAACAACCGCCGCA
>CAZHPP010000150.1:0-8495 GCA_964534535.1 uncultured Victivallales bacterium
AGGCGTTCCGAAATCCGGGATGTTCAGCGCCTTTGTGTAAATATTCTGGTCCGGGTCGTAGAAAATGTAAAAGAAGCCATCCTCTTCCGGCAGAAGCGAAATCACATTCCACGCCTCCGCAGTGAAATCCTGCCCTTCGTCCACTATCACGGCATCGTAGCAAAGACAGGTGCGGGAGAGATATTCCCGCAGAAGTTTCGGCAGGACGTCGCTGTAAAGTTTCGGGTTCGTCCGGTATTTCCCGACCTGCTCCTCCGGAATCTTCATGAGTTCGATGCAGTATTCGAAAAATGCGGCGGCCTTGACCGACGGATACCCCTTCACCGATTTGCGGAGATGCTCCGCCAGAAGCTGATTGAAGCAAAGCAGAAGAACATTTTTCCCCCGGGCGGCGAGCCTTTCTGCCTTTTTGACGGCCATGACGGTTTTTCCGGAACCGGCACAGCCCCTGATCTGCAGGCGTCTGAATTGTTCCAGAGCGTCGAGAATGGCGCACTGCTGTTCGGTGAAAAGGAAAAACTGTTTTTCCTCGACGCCGATGCGTTCGGCAAGTTTCGTCCCATATTCGAAGACGGGAGAAAGAACGCGCATGACATCTTCCTCGGGAACGGAACCGTACATGTTTGCCGGGATCTGCGTGTCCTCAAGCACTTTGGAGGCAAATGCTTCGATATACGGGAGCGCGTCTCCGGTGAGCACAATTTCCTGCGCTTCGACGGGCCAGACCTCCTGACTGCCGCAGGAGGGGAAACAGACCGCATGGGCGAACTTCAGCGGAATGGCGCGGTGAAGCCCGTCCTGCAGGAGTTTGCGGACGGCGTATTTGTTGCGTTTTGCCTGTTCGACGGGATCGATGGGGCGGTCTTCCTGATACCATTGGCCATTGCGGTAGGAAATGGCGCCGCCCTTGACTTCAATCACAAGAAATCCTTTGCCGGGATGATAGAGCAGAAAGTCGATTTCGCCGTCCCAGCGTTTTCTGTTGAGATCGCGCGTCAGATAGTCAAACGAATGGAACACCTTCCATTCATCCGACAGATTTTTCTTTATCGCTTCGAACACAATCTGTTCCGACATCGGACGACGGGCCAGATCGCATTCCGCAGGAATCATTGTCGCCATGATTATTTATACTTCCCAATGTAAAGGACATCTGTCTGCATCTTGACATTTTTCAGCAAAGTCCGACATAAACTGTTTCCAAGATATCACATGACGGCGGCAAATGCAAATTCTGCCGTGTGTTTTTTCCAGTTGTTTTGTCTGGACTCGCGCCCGCCTTCGAGAAACTTGTCCTTGAGTTCCTCCGCGTCGGGCGTCATATCGGATTCAAAGTATGTCTGGGCGGCTTTCCCGGCCTTTTCGACGATATTTGACAGGACTCATACTTCTTCCACGCTCGTCCTTGTTTTTGCAGAAGGCACAGGTTATATTCCCAAAGGCTGATTATAATATGCATCGGAGTTTTTGTCATGGATAAGAAAAGCGAGGTCGGGCTCCGCAAGCTGGAATTCATTGCGGAAACCGAGCAAAACAACTGCCCGGACGCAGAGCGTTTTGCGGAAAAGCTGAACCGGCACGAGGGCGAAGACGGCCAGCCGTTCGGATGCAGCCCGCGCACGCTCGCCAGAGACATCCGGGAATTGATTTCGCAATACCATGCCCCGCTGGAATATGACGCGCAGAACCGCGGATGCCGGCTGCGCGATTCCTCGTGGAGTTTCGACCATCCGTTTTTTGAAGGCGGCTTTACCGTCATGTCCATGCCCGGAACACAACTGGCCCCGGATATTCTGCCCGAACCGGTTGATGCGAATGATATCCTGCAGCTGATCCGCAGTCGGCGCACGCGACGGCCGGGCGTTTATTTGACAAAAAAAGGAATAAAAATCAATCGGCAGGACATACTGTTCCGAAACAATTCCGATCTCGCTGCCGCCGCACTGAAAGAATGGATATTCCTGAAGGAGGACAGTGAACAATGCTGAACGGATTGATTCCCCTGCCGTGGTTTCTGCGGAAACGCGTGGAACCGAAAATCTATCATCTGGAATGCACGAAGTGCGGTTATGCGGAAGATGTGGAAATTTCCGCTCCCGATGCCGTCGTCGCTTACCATGACCCCGACACGCCTCCCGAGCCGCGTCAGGTCGACGAACTTCCACTGGTCTGTCCGAAATGCGGCGGCAAACTAAAGAAAACAAAGATTCCGGTCATGCTCCGGTACTGAAAGTTGTTTTACCATGAAATCCACGATGATTCATTTTGATTTTGACCGGTCCCTTTTGGAACAGGGCATTAAAATATGGTCCAGAAAAAATCCGGAGATGTATTTCCGTTGTCTCAAAAACGGAATTCTGGACGCTCTATCCGTTACATCCGGGCGCGATCATGCGCGATTTGTGACATTGCAGAAGACATTGCCGCAAACCTACTATCCATCCTGCCCGTCGCTGGAGGAGTTTTATCCATTAACCGATTGCTTCACTCAAAAATATTCCATGTGGGCTGCCAGGTGCTATAAAATCGAGAAAAGCAAAACAGTGCCTTTTAAAGGCGGAATTATTAAGGCGGATTATGATGACGGTCTTTTTTCCTTTTCCTATAATGGCATCCCCTGTGATTTTTCCCAGTATCGGGCGATTTTCCAATATCCGCTTGCGGATATCCTTGCGCGGAAAAAGATGTTTGTTCCAAATTGTGTATCTTTTCAGCTCTTTGCGTTTCCTGAAATCTGTTTTTGCAGCGCTCTTCGACAAAATAAGTTTCATCGGATGTTTTATACTCTGGATGGCACATTATGGATGGAAGCGGAAATCGTATTCAGTAATTTACCCGACAGGATGGATTGCGAATTTCGTGAAGCCCATACCGCATCTGGCGAAGTATTCAACACGGAAGACGGATTGACTTGGAAAAGTTCTTCCATCTGATCTGTTTTTCAAAAGATTTACTTCAAAGGCGGGAATGTGCCTTCACCATGACATCATTTGTCATTTCTCCGGGTGTATACTGTAAAAAACAGATTCGGAGGTATTCTGATGACCGATATACAATCAAGTCCGGAGCAGGAACTGGCGCTCAATCTCATGCTTTCCGGAAAAAATGTGTTCCTGACCGGAGAGGCCGGAACGGGGAAATCCACCATCCTGCGGAAGTTTCGGGAACAATGCTCACGCGAATGCGTGTTCCCCGCCCCGACCGGAATCGCCGCGATCAACGTCGGCAAGGCAGCGCTTCACAGCTTTTTCCGCTGAAGCCGGGGGAAATGAACAAAGCGCCACTCTCTCCCGGAACCGGCTCCGTTCGGTTCCCGGGCAGGGAAATCGCTCCTCAGAACGGGGAAGCCCCCGGAGCGTTTCAGACTCCGGGGGCTTCCGTTCAAATCAAAAGACAAGCCGTCAGACTTCGACTTCGCGGTCGAGGCTGCTGGACTTGTAGATGGCGTCCAGCAGACGCATGGCCACAAGCCCTTCCTCTGCAGTCGCGGGAACCTTGCCCTTGCCGCGGACAGCCGCGACAAACTTCTCAAGCTCCGCTGCAAAGCGGTCGCGGCTGGGATCGTACTGGACCGCGATGTCCGCAATTTTTCCGTTGACCTCGGTGCGGATCGTGGAAGTTCCGGAGTTGGAACCGACCTTGACCCCGCCCTTGTCGCCGATGAGTTCGACATAGCACTCGTCTTCGGCGTTGCAGGCCCACGCGACTTCAAAGCTCAGCGTGCATTTTTTGCCGAACCGGACGAATCCGGCGGCATAGTCGTCGACGTCGAAGGTGCCCTTCGGCTGCGGCGGGCCGGCCCACATGGAAATGTAATGGTAATCCTTGATCGGGGAGCCGAACTTCGAATAGACCTTCGCACTGACGCGGGTGGGATCCCAGTGTCCGGACTCCCACATCACGAGGTCCAGGAAATGCACGGCGATGTCGATGAGTCCGCCGCCGCCGGAACGGGACTTCGTGGTGAACCATCCGCCGAGCCCGGGGATTCCCCTGCGGCGGATCAGCTTCACGCGGATCTGATAAATTTCGCCGAGCATTCCGGATTCGATTTCCTGCTTGACGACCTCGGCCTCGGGGGTCTGGCGCCAGACCATGCCGAGCTGAAGCTGCTTTCCGGAAGCGTCGCGCGCCCGGATGATGTCCTTTGCAAGCTTCTGGTTGAGCGTCATGGGCTTTTCCAGCATGACGTTCTTTCCGGCCTGGAGCGCGGCAATGGCAATCGGGGCGTGGAAATCGTTCGGGACGCAGACGCTCACCGCGTCAATCGAACGGTCCGCCAGCAGTTTTTTGTAGTCAGAATAAGTTTTTGCCACATGATGGCGTTCGGCCTTTTCCTTGAGACGCTCCGGAAGAAGATCGCACAGGGCGACGACTTCCGCGTCCTTCACTTTTGCATAGGCGTCGGCGTGCACTGAACCGATCGTGCCGCAGCCGATGATCCCGATCCTGGTCTTTTTCTCCATCGATTTCTCCTTGCGTTGGACTTTTCCATGGATATGTAACTGTTACATGTTGCGGAGATAATATAGCTCCGGATTCCAGCGTTTCAAATGATTCCGGAGATTTTTTCGGACCGGAGCCGCGGACCGGGATGTCAGACCCGTTTTCTGCGGACCTGGATCAGGACTTTTGCCGCCGCGGCATCCTCCACGGGACGCGGCATGATGCCGTCGTAAAAGAAAAAACGGCCGCTCACCCGCGACTGCATCAGCGCCCCATGCGTAATAAAGGTTCCGCTTACCCGGGAACAGTAGGCAATCCGACGCCACTGGGGCAGGATCGGAGCCTCCGCAAGATTGGTGCGTCCCTCCAGGTCATGCCCGACATTTGCCAGTTTCGCTTTGATCATAAATGTTCTTCCTCTCCGTCGTTTTGATTAATATATCTTTAGGAATACAAATTTCAAGTTAAATTATGATATTAATAATATAAATTAGATAATATTTATCTTCCGAATCCTCAAAAAAAGAGGAGATGTCCATCGTTTTCAGCGAAAACAGGCGATTTTTTGATCCCATAACGAATAAAATATCCAAATACTGATATCCGAACGCCAATATCCGCGGCACGGCAGGGAATCCGCGCGCTTCCCTGTCCGAATTTGCCGTTTTCCGCTTGCAGAACTGCCGCCGGCGTGATATAGTTCCGCCAAAAGGACAATCCCGGGAACTGCTTCCGCAGTCATCCCCCTCCGGGAATGTTCCCAGCAGCATCAGGAACAGAATCTGGAAAACGAGGGGGAGATTCCAAATGAGAAAATTATTGTCCGCCGCCGCTGTGTGCATTGCGCTTCCGGCGGCCGCCGGGTCCGGGCATTCCGAAACGTTTTATCCGGGAGAACAGGTCCGGAAGTCCCGGCACGATCTTGTGATTCCGGAACGGCACGGGGAATTTGTCATCCTGCGGATTGTGAACGGGAACGACTCGCCGCTGAACGGGATTCATCTCCGGTGGCAGGCGGAGAAGCACGTCCTGATTCTGAGCAGCGCGGGAGCGGATCCGCGTTCCGTTCCGGAAGCCGGAGGAAATCCGGTTCCGCATTTCGGAGAAATAGAATCAATGCTCGGCGAATATGCTCTTCCGGAAAACCTCCCGGGCGCCGCCCTGCAGGAAGAGGCGGAAGTTCCGGACTTTTTCCCTGCGCCGCAGTGGGGAATTCTGACCGGGAGCATTCTGTGCGTGCTTGCGGCTGCCGCGCTTGCGGCGCTTGCCGCCGCCATTGTACGGTCCGCCGTGAGAAGAAAGAAATGAGTCTGAAATGGGGCGGAGGGGAAAAAATAGGAAGAAAATGCAAAAAAGGCTGTACAGAGGCTTGACAGGACCGGAAAGTCAGCCTATATTACATGAAATGTTTCACCGGAGGAACATGACGCTTTTTATGCAGGGACCCGTTTCCCGGCTCATTCTATAAATTTTAAAAGAAAACTGAATCAAGAATGCCCGACACACAATACACATGTTCGAAATGCGGCAGAACGTTCAATTCGGCCGGAGATCTTCAGAAGGGGGAAGTCAAATGTCCGCAGTGCGGCATCGTTCAGACCGCAGACCATATCCGGGTGCTTTCCTCCGGCGTTTCCGCAGACAATCTGAAGCCGGGGACCAACGTTGCCGGCTATGAAATCATCCGCACGATCGGCAAAGGCGGCATGGGTACGGTTTATCTTGCGCTCCAGAAATCCATGCAGCGGCAGATCGCGCTCAAGGTTCTGAATCCGAACGTGACCAAGGATTCGGGCGCCGTCCAGCAGTTCCTCAAGGAAGTCCGGAATTCCGGAAAGCTTCAGCACCCGCATATCGTGAACGCATTCGACGCAGGCGAGTACAACGGCACCTATTTCATGTCGATGCAGTACATCAACGGCGACACAGTAGACGACATCATCCAGAAAAAAGGCCCCCTCCCCGAGGAAAAAGCCCTGGAGATTGTGCTCCAGGTCGCGGAAGCGCTCGAATATGTGTGGAAGAAATACAACATGTTCCACCGGGACATCAAGCCGGGCAATTTCATGCTGGACGAAGACGGCAGCGCGATGCTGATGGACATGGGAATCGCCCAGGGCATCGGGGACTTCCATCCGGAAGGCACGATCGAGGGGTCGCCCTACTACATGAGCCCCGAACAGATCAACGGCCAGCAGCTGACCTGGAGCACAGACCTTTATTCGCTCGGAGCCTCGCTCTTCCAGATGCTCACGGGAACCACGCCGTTCGACGGCGACACGATTGAGGAAATTCTCAAGAAGCACTGCACCGAAGCAGTGCCGGAGCCTTCGAAAATCAACCCGAAGGTCACGATCTCGCGTCCGGCGTTCGAAATGATCCAGAAGATGATGAGCAAGACTCCGAAGGAGCGCTTTGCCTCCTGGCAGCTGTTCATCAAGCAGCTGAAGAACGTTCAGGCCGCTCTGAAGAAAAACAACTCGATTCAGCTCACAAGGCCGGGCCAGTCGGTTCCGCCCCCGGTGCATCTGAGGATTCCCGGTCGCAGCGAAACTCCGACTGTCCGCCCGCCGGTTCCGGTGAATCCGCCGCCCGCGGTGCAGACTCCGGCCGTTCCGCCGCCGGCTCCTCCCGTGCCGCCGGCTCCTCCCGTGCCGACTCCACCCGCCGTCGAAGACGAAGAGGAAACCGTCAGGCCGAAGATCGGCAGAAAAACCCTTCTGATCATCGGAAGCGCGCTTCTGGTGATCGGGCTGGGCATCGGCATCTTTTTCTTATGGAACTATCTGACGGAATCGGACCTGAATGACGCGGCCGCAGTCGAAAAGGTCGCCATTCTCAGGACCGCCTTCGAGACATACAAGAAGAATCCGGACCGACGCGCTGAACTTGAAAACGCGCTGGACCAGGCGGGGAAGGCCGTCGTGCAGATGGGAGTGAAGGAAGGGGTCCGGACGCAGTACCGGATCCTTCAGGGCGATTCCACAGACCTCCTGAAGAAAAACGGAGATCAGGAGAAATCCTTCAATTCCGGATTCGATCTGGTGTCCACGCGTCTGAATGCGATCGCCTCAAAAATTTCCGATGCGGTTTCCTCTGGAAGCGAAGATTCCCTTTCGGAACTTGCAACACAGATCAGGTTCGCCAAGGAGGAACTGGCAAAGATCGTCATTCCGGCGGCAAATTCCAAACAGAAGCAGCTGGAATCTGCACGGACCCGGCTTGCCGGCTATGACAGCCAGGTCGCGGAAAAGCTCAACACGGTCCGGGCTGCAAAACGTCAGGCCGAAGCAGAAAGGGCCCGCACCGAAGCCGAAGAAAACCGCCGGAAAAATGAAGCCGAAGTTCAGAAGCATCTCCAGGCCGCCGAGAAAGAGCGGCGGGATGCCGAGCGGAAAAATGCCGAGGCGGCCCGCCAGCGTGCGGCCAGGGAAAAACAGAATTACGTCAATTCCGTCCTGGCGAAAACTTCCGCGGAACTCAACCGCATGCTCGGCGAATTTGCCAGAAATTTCCTCAAATACGATTTCGCCGGCGCCGAAAATGTGGCCATCAGTCCGGCCTATCTGAACCTGGACGCCCGGCAGGAGCCGAAGATTCTCCAGGCCAGACAGATGCTTGAGGTCAGACACAAGGCTTACGTCGTCTGCGCAAAATACAGCAGCGACCTCTGGCAGAAGCTCAACGATCCGGCCAATACGATCTATCTTTCCAAGCTTCAGGTGGTGCTTCCCCTGAGCGGGAAAACCGTCGACATTATCCGAATCGGGAACGGCGTCATCTATTACAGCGGCGGCCAGGTCAAATTTCAGGATCTCGACCAGGATGAAAAGATCAAGCTTGCGCGCTTCGTCGTGGATCATTACAACCTTGACGGCCGGACTTACATGCTCTCCTTCTATATCGCGGCGGGAATCTTCAAGAATGCCTGGCCCTATCTGCCCCCCGCACAGCAGAAGGAACTGATGGATTTCTCAAAAATCTACATTCGCACGGCATATGCCGAAGCCAAGGCCAGGGGCGACGTCCGGATGCTCACGCGTCTTAAA
>CAZHPP010000151.1:0-8379 GCA_964534535.1 uncultured Victivallales bacterium
CGGTTTCACGGGCGATGACCTTGCCGCCGACGGCGGCCTGCACGGCCACCTGGAACTGATGCTGCGGGATCGCTCCGGCCAGCCGCTCGGCGATCTGGCGGCCGACCTCGTAGGCGCGGTCCGTATGGACGATCGTGGAGAAGGCGTCGACCGGCTCGCCGTTCACGAGCATGTCGAGCTTGACGAGTTTGTCGGCGCGGTAGCCGCAGTGTTCGTAATCCATGCTGCCGTAGCCGCGGGTGATCGATTTGAGCTTGTCATGGAAATCGATCAGGATTTCGTGCATGGGGATCGTGGCGGTGATCAGGACATGTCCCGCGTCGACGCTCTCCGTCTTCGTGCAGATTCCGCGCTTCTGCATGACAAGGTTCATGATCTCGCCGATGTACTTGGAAGGCGACATGATATGGGCGGAAATGAGCGGTTCCTCGATCCGGTCGATCTCGGAGGGATCGGGCAGATGCACGGGGTTGTCGACCTCGACCATGGTCCCGCTCGTGAGATACACATGGTAAATCACGCTCGGATATGTGGCGATGATGTCCATGTTGTATTCGCGGCGGAGACGCTCCTGGACGACCTCCATGTGGAGCAGCCCCAGAAATCCGCAGCGGAAGCCGAATCCCAGCGCGGCGGACGTTTCCGCCTGATAGACGAACGCAGGGTCGTTCAGCTGAAGTTTGGCCATGCTGAAGCGGAGCTGGTTGAAGTCGTCGGTGTCAATGGGATAGATTCCGCTGAACACCATCGGCTTGACCTGCTGAAAGCCGGGAAGCGGCTTCGTGCACTGGTTCCGGAGCGTGGTGACGGTGTCGCCCATGCGGGTGTCCGTCGGACTTTTGATGTTCGGAATGAGGTAGCCGACTTCTCCGGCGGAAAGGCGGTCGACGGCCGTCATGCGCGGCTTGAAGACGCCGACTTCCTTGATCTCGCTTTCGACGCCGTTGCTCATCAGGTGAATCTTGTCGCCGCGCACAAAGTCGCCTTCGAAGACGCGGACGTATGTGACCACGCCGCGGTAGGCGTCGTACAGTGAATCGAAGATCAGGGCGCTGGTGCCGTCCTCGCCCTTGGGGAATGAGGGGTGCGGAATGCGCTTGATTACGGCTTCGAGAATTTCCGCGATTCCGATTCCCTCCTTGGCGGAACACTGGATCGCCTCCTCGCGCGGAATGGCGAGAATCTCCTCCATCTGGTCGAGACAGGCGGCGACGTCGGCGGCGGGAAGGTCGATCTTGTTGATGACGGGAATGATCGTGAGATTATGCTTCATGGCGAGCGCGGCATTGGCCACGGTCTGCGCCTGGACTCCCTGCGTGGCGTCGATCAGCAGGAGCGCGCCTTCGCAGGCGGCCAGCGAACGGCTGACTTCGTAGGAAAAGTCCACATGCCCTGGGGTGTCGATCAGGTTCAGGTCGTATTCGCTCCCCTGATACGTGTATTTCATGTGGACCGGATGCGAGCGGATCGTAATGCCGCGCTCCTGTTCCAGGTCCATGTCGTCGAGCAACTGGTCGTGGGTGAGCTCCCGCTTCTGGATGGTTCCCGTCACTTCGAGCAGACGGTCGGCGAGTGTGGATTTCCCATGGTCGATATGGGCTATGATGGAAAAGTTGCGGATATTTTCAAGCTGCGGCATTCAGGTTTCTCCGTATTTGAATAAACCTCATAATTTAGCACGAAAACGGCGAAAAGCAAGAGCCCGGACGGAAGATGCGTCCGTCTGCGGCCATGCCATGCCTCCCGCCTCCCCCGGAAAATTATCTCCGCACGCTTGAATGTTTTCCCGTTCCATGGTATTTTACCATGTTCTTCAATCAGTCAGAAGGAAAAAACTTCAACTATGAAATTTGCTTCGATTTTCAGCGACGGCGCCGTGATTCAGCGCGGCAAAAACATTCCGGTCTGGGGAACGGCCGCCCCGCTTTCCCGGATCCGCTGCACCTTTGCAGGACACTCCGCCATGACCGTTTCCGGTCCGGACGGCCGCTTCAAGGTCTGGTTTCCGCCCTGCAAAGCCGGAACGGACCTCACGCTCAAAGCCGAAAATCTCAGCTCAAAGGAAACATGCTCCGTTTCCGGGCTCGCCCTCGGCGACGTCTACCTCGCCTCCGGACAGTCCAACATGGAGTTCCAGCTCAAAAGCACCGGCGATTCCGGTCTGGCCGACGCCGCAAAGGCTGATTTCCCGCAAATCCGCTTCTTCCAGATCCCAGTGACGACCTATCCTTCCGGAAACTCCGATGTCAATGCCCGATGGAAAGCAATTACGCCGGAAACCGCAGTGGATTTTTCCGCCGTCGCGTTCTACTTCGCTCGGAAGCTCCATGAACGTACGAACCTTCCGGTCGGGATCATTCTGGCCGCGCGCGGCGGAGTCAACATCGAAGCGTTCCTGAGCCGCGAAGCGCTCGCCTCGATTCCCGAATATGCGCCGGAAACGGAGGAGTACGACCTCCGCTCCGTCTCAGAATGGCCATGGAAGGACATCCCGCTTTCGCAGCCGCTCCCCGATTTCGGCAAACTGATCGACCGCCGTCTGAACGAGCTCTACCCGCAAATGCCGGAAAACAAAGGGCTCGCGGACGGCTGGAACGCTCCCGGCTTCGACGACTCGGACTGGGAGTCCGTTTCCGCAGGAGACGCATGGACTCGCTACGGCTGCTGTCACGCTGGCGTGTTCTGGTATCGGAAACAGCTCGAAATCCCGAGCGCATGGACCGGAAAGGAACTTCTCCTTGAGCCCGGCGCGATCGACAAGGCGGACATCACATACTTCAACGGAGTCCAGGTCGGAAGCACCGGCGACGGCAAGGACATGGCTCCCTGGAACCGGCTCCGGAAATACACCGTCCCCGCGAATCTCGTCAAGGCCGGTCCAGCGGTGATCGCAATCCGCGCGGCCTCCGCGTTCTCCATTGCGGCGGACGGCGGGCTCATCGGCCCCGTCGAGTCCATGAAGCTTTCCTGCAGAAGCGATTCGCTCTCCCTTGCGGGCGAATGGTCCATGAAGATGGAATGCGACCTCGGGAACACCATGGCCGAGGAACTCATGATGATGGGCCCCGGCTGCGATGATTCGCACCATATTCTGTTCGACAACATGATCGCCCCTGTGATCCCTTACGCCGTCCGCGGCGCATTGTGGTATCAGGGCGAGGCGAACGCCGTCTCCCGCGCACGCCGCTACCGCGCCATCCTTTCCGCGCTGATCCGGGACTGGCGCTGCCGCTGGGGCAGTCCGCAGTTCGACTTCATCACGATCCAGCTTCCCGGCTGGCAGACAAGGCACGAATTTTCCGACAATTCTCCGTGGGCCGAAATCCGGGAAGCCCAGCTTCAGGCGTCGCTCGACGCTGCCGGAATTCCGCCCGTCGTCACCATCGACACCGGCAGCACGCTGGACATGCATCCGCACGACAAGAAGCCCGTGGGCGAACGCGCCGCGGAACTTGCCTTTTCCCTGATTTCCGACGATCTTCCCGCCTCCGGCCCCGTGATCCGCTCCTGCCGCAGGACCGGAGAGAAACTCCGCCTGATTTTTGAAACCTTCGGCGGCGAACTCCATTCGGCCGGAATGTGCGGCGAACCCGGCGGATTCGTGCTGGCCGGACGCGACGGCGTGTTCCGCTCCGCTGAGGCGGAAATCGTCACCCCCTGCGAACTCGAAGTTTCCTCGGCCGAAGTTCCGGACCCCGTCGAAGTCCGCTACGCATGGGCCGAATTTCCCGAAAAGGCCGACCTGATCGGCAAGGGCGGACTCCACGCGTCTCCGTTCCGGATCCGGGCGTCGAGGTGAAAAGCACTTCTCCCGTCCCCGCGGCGGTTCACAGCGATCCTTCGCGCGTCTGCGCCCTGATTTCGGCGCACTTTTTCGTGGACATGCTTTCGTGGTTTCTGGCCGGCTTTCTTCCGGTGCTCCAGAAGAAGTTCGGATTCGGCCTGGCCTCCGGCACGGTCGTGTTCAGCTGCGTGGCAATCGGCTGCAACCTGATGCAGATTCCGGCGTCGGGACTCGGCCGCCGCTCGCGGGAAAGCACCTGGATCGTGGCCGGAATCCTGCTTTCCGGCAGCATCGTCCTGCTTGCCGCCCTGCCTACCGGCACTCCGGTCTGGGTGCTGTGCCTGCTGATGCTCGTGGTCGGAGCGGGCGTGGCCGTCACGCATCCGGCGGCGCTCCGCGGCACGCAGAACATCGGAACCATTCCGGGCGGAATCGTTACGCCGCTCTTCATGACGGGCGGTTTTCTCGGCGGAGCGGCCGGACCGTTCGTCAGCGGCGTCATCGTGGGAAACTGGGGGCTCCGGGGGCTTTACTGGCTGCTGATCCCCATGGTCCTGATCGCCGCGGCCGTGAAGCTCAGCAACGTCAAGCTCGTGCGCGACGATGCTCCGGAAAAGAATGCAGCCTCAAATCCCGTGGCCGCGGGGCCGGTCTCGCCATGGAGTTTCACGGCGCTCATGACGGCCGGACTCTTCATGAACACGGCCACATCGCTTTTCCAGATGCTTCTGCCCACATATCTGCATGCGGATCTCGGTTTTTCGCTCGGATTCGGCGGATTCTCCGCCATGCTGTTCGGCGCGGGCTCCGCGGCCGGATCGGTCGCGCTGGGATTCCTTTCGGCACGGCGGGACATCTCCCGGATCTTGGAGTTTCTGCCGCTCGCCGGAATTCCGTTCCTGCTGTCCTATTTTCTGCTTTCCGGAGCGCCCGCGGCATGTCTGCTGGCAGTGCCCGCCGGAATGCTTCTGAGCTCGGCCTTCCCGATCTTCGTTGCCATGTCCCGCTCGGCGAAAGGAACCCTGCCGCTCAGCACGCGCATGGGGCTGATCGTCGGCGGAACCTGGGGCGGCGCCGCCGTGATCTTCCTGATTTTCGGACAGCTGGCGGCGCGCATCGGTCTGGCCCGCGTCATGACGTGGGGATGCACCGGGTTCTATGCGCTGGCGTTCCTCTGCCTGTTTGCCGCGCGGACGCGCGGAACGGCGGGGAAAGTCAGATGAATTTCTTCACGTCCCAGACGAGCTTCTCGAACAGTCTGCCGTAGCGGACGTAGGTATCGAAGCGGAGTTTCGCCATGCCGGCTTCCTGCTTCTTCGGGTCGGCGTCGTGGAACACCACGGCCACATGAGGCTCCATGGAGAACCCGCCGTCATAGCCGTTCCGCAGAAGGTCGCATACGATCGCGCGGACGTCTCCGCAGCCTTCGCCGGCGTAGGTGAAGACCGGCGTCGGGCGCTTCCCGGAGGGATCCGGAATCGCCGTCGAATCCTTGATGTGGACGTAGCTGATGAACTCGCGGACGTTCCGGTAGAACTCCCAGGCGGACTGGAGCGGATAGGGCGCGCTGCCGATATGCCGGTAGTTGAACGTGGGGTTGCCCGTGTCGAAGATCAGCGTGAAGTTCTTCGGATCGTTCACGGCCTCGATCAGCTTCAGCGTGTGGAGATGCGAAAGCCCTCCGTAGTTCATGCAGTTCTCATGGGCATAGACGATCCCGTTGTCCGCGCAGATTTTCACGAGTTCGCGGACTTTCGCGAAGATGATTTTTTCGAGTTCGGGGGAATCCGGCGCTTCGTCCGTCGGAGTGAGGAAGCTCATTCCGCGGATCATCCTGATTCCGAGCGCGTGCATGCGCGGAACGGCGTCGAGAAGTTCCTTCTTCGAATCGGCGAAATCCTTGTCGCTGCGGGGGCTTTTTCCCCAGTTGGCGACGCCGGAGCCGAAGCAGTTGAACGCGATTCCGGCATCGTGGAGTTTGCCTTTGACGGTTTCGAATTCCGCATCGGTGAGCGTGGCAAGGCTTTTGCCGTTGATATTGCGTGTTTCGATGAACTTCCAGCCCAGCTTCTTCGTGGCGGCGATCTGTCTGTCGATGTCTGCGCTTGCCTCGTCGGCGAATCCTGTATAGAACATGGTGCGTGTCCTCCTGATTTTCAGAATGATTTTTTGAAGTCTTCGACCTTGTCCGCGGTCTTGGCCGTTTTCTTGACATACCGCGAACCTGCGATGAGTTTTTCAAGCTTCTTCGCGTAGACGGCGGAATCGATCGGAAGTTTCACGGGCTTGTGCTCCAGTCCGGAAAGCAGCATCGCGTTTCCGAGCTCGAGTCCGCGGATCCCTTCCTCCAGCGGAGCGAACAGCTTCGTTCCGGGATGAAGGATCGCATTCGCCGTGTTTTCGATGATGTCGCGGTGAATGTGCTGCATGTCTGCGCTGACGGGAATTTCGCATTTCCAGACGGTCGGCATTCCCCACGCAAGCTTCGTGTCCTTTGTGAATCCGGCAACGGATTCCTCTGCGCGGAAAAATTCCAGCTTCCCGTCCTCGTAGACCAGCTTGCCGCGGTCGCAGGTGACTTCCAGACGGTTCGTGCCCGGGAGCTCGCCCGTGGAGGCGATGAAGTTCCCCGTCTTGCCGTCCGGATATTCCAGATACGCGTTGACCTCGTCCTCGACCTCGATATTGTGGAACTTGCCGAGGCTGACCGACGCGCTGACGAGATTCGGCATGCCGAAGAACCACTGCATGAGGTCGAGCTGGTGCGGACACTGGTTCAGCAGGACCCCGCCGCCCTCGCCGCGCCAGCTGGCGCGCCAGTCGCCGGAATCGTAATAGGCCTGCGAACGGAACCAGTCGGTGATGATCCAGTTGACCCGCGTGATTTTCCCGAGCTCGCCGGAATCGATCAGGGATTTGATTTTCTTGTGGGCGTTGACCATGCGCTGGCAGAACATGGCGGACTTCACGAGCTTCGGATATTTCTTCGCCTCGTTCAGCAGGCGTTCGGCCTCGGCCTTGTGGACGGCGATCGGCTTTTCCACGATCACGTTCATTCCGCACTCCATGGCGCGGATCGCAAGGGACGGATGGTCGTAGTGCGGGACCGCGATGATCACGGCATCCACCCCCGATTTCCGGAAAAATTCCTCGTCGTCCGTGAACGTGCGGATCCTGGAAAGGATGGCGGCCGGGACGCGCTTCAGCGCTTCCGGATTCGTGTCGCATACCGCCGTCAGTTCGCAGTTCGAAAGTTCCGAAATGAAGGTCGCATGCGCGGACCCCATGTTGCCCGTGCCGATAATTCCGAATTTGACTTTATCCATGACAGAGTCTCCGTTAATGTCTGTTTCCCGTAATGTACACGCTTCCCCCGGCTTTTCCAGAAAAAGCATGTTTTTTCCATCAAAAAAGTTGTATCATTATCATTGAAAAACAGTTATTTCATGACATTATGAGCATATTTTTTACTTGAAAAGATGTACAGTTGTATTATATTTCCTCATGATGATTTCAAAGAGCTCCATTCTGGAAAACAGGCTTCTGCAGGAAATCGGTTCCGGAAAGTATCCGCCCGGGGCCGCGATTCCTTCGCGGAACGCTCTGGCGCGGAAATTTTCATGCTCGCGCACGACGGTCGAACAGGCAGTGTCGTCGCTGGTCCGTTCCGGGATTGTCGTCTGCCGGCGCGGCAGCGGCACGCGCGTGCTTTCCAAGTCCCCGGGAGCACACAGAATCGTGCGGCTCTGCGTGGTGGCAGAGCCGGGCATCCGGACGCAGGGTGCATTTCCCCTGTTTTCAGCCGACGTCTTCGGCGTCCCCGTCGAATGGATCCGTTCTTCCGCCGTCTGTGAAAATCTGGAGCGGATGAGCGTTCCCGGGAGCGCCGTCATCTGGATGATGCCGGGAGAGGAACAGCTCTTCTTCATGAACTTTCTGCGGGAAAAAGGAGTCCCGCAGCTGCTCTACAACCGGCAGTATCTGAACTACGATTTCGTCTGCACGGATGCCCTGTCCGGAATCCGCGAAGGGCTGGCCTGGCTCCTGATCGAAGCCGGAAGAGACATTGCGTTCGTCTCGCGGAAGGCGTCGACCGATCGGCCCTACCTTCATCCGCGGATCATTGCGTTTTATGAACTCTGCGCCGAGCTGGGAGCAAAGCTTGCGCCGCAGGATCTTTTTTCCCGTGAATTTGCGGATATCCCTTCCGGGATCCGGGAAGTCGGCGCCGCGCTGTTCGGGGCGGAACGGAAGTCCCCACGCGGAATCTTCGTCATGAGCGTGGACCTTGCCATGCCGCTGGTGATCTGTTCCCAGAACTACGGCCTGACCGCCGGAAAGGATTTCAGGATGCTGACATTCGACGAAGAAGCCGGGCTGCGGAACATCCCCGGAATCGCCATGATGCGCCAGCAATACAATCTGTTCTATCCGGAAATCCTGCACTGGCTTTCACTCCGTTCCTCGGGGTCCGCCGAACCGTTCCATTCCGTCGTGAAGACGGAACTGATGAAAGGATAAAAAACGCGCCCGGCTTCTGACCGGGCGCGTTTCTGAAACAGATCCGATCGGTGCGGGATCACTTCGCCGCGGAA
>CAZHPP010000152.1:0-8373 GCA_964534535.1 uncultured Victivallales bacterium
CGACCAGGAGGGCGCTTTCCTTAAAACCGTCTTCGACGGCTTCATCGCAAAACCCGTAACAACCGACACTCTCCGTAAACTTCTGGAATCCTGAACCATGCCTTTCACCGGCTCTTCTGAAACCATCCTCGCACTGGCCGTAAACACCCTCGAACAGTGGAACACCGGCCGCCCCACGCTCGACGACTGCGCAGACTCGCTCCGGCATGAAAATGCCGAACTGGCCGCCCCCGTCCTGGCCATCCTCTACACATATTTCCGGCACAAGGGCCGGATCGACTCCATGCTCGGCTCCGCCGCGGCCTCCGGACACGTCAAGCCGAAGCTTCAGCCCGTCTGCGCGTGCGCGCTTGTCCAGGCGCTTTTCCAGAACGGGATCGCCCCGGAATCGGCGGTCAACGTGGCCGTCGACTTTGTGAAGAACCGCATCGACCGGCACGCCGCCGGATTCGTGAACGCCGTCCTCCGGAACGCGCTCCGGAATGCAGGGAAGGGACCGTTCCCTGCCTCCTTCCCGGAAAAGCTTGCCGCCCGCTGGAAACGGCAGTACGGCCCCGCCGCCGATTCCATGGCCGCGGCCGCCGCGCAGAATCCGCCCGTCGTCTTCCGGCTCCGTCCGGGATTTTCCCTTCCGGAGAAACCGCTCTGCATTCCGCTTCCCGAACTTTTCCCGGGATTCGTTTTTTTCCGCACGGAAGATCCGGCGGCCGTCATTCATTCCGCGTTTTTTACGGAAGGCGGCGCCTATGTCCAGGATCCCGCAACGGCGCTTTCCATTTCACTCTGCCGGAGCCGGATCCGCGGAAACGTGCTCGACTCCTGCGCCGCGCCCGGCGGAAAGACCGCCATGCTCTGCGACTTCGCGGCCGCCGGGACGAAGATCACTGCCGCCGACCGTTCCTCCGCCCGGCTCGACTCCATCCGTGAGAATCTCCGGAGGCTCCGGCTCGGAAACGTTGCGCTCCGCGTGATGGATTCCCGGAAGCCCGATCTTCCGGAACGCTCCTTCGATCTGGTGTTTGCCGACGTCCCGTGCACGAATACAGGCGTCGTGCGGCGGCGTCCCGATGCGCTCTGGCGCTTCACGTCCGCCCGGCTCAATGAGACGGCCGCGCTCCAGAGCGCCCTGCTGGATTCCCTTTCGAAGCTCGTCGCTCCCGGCGGCGCCCTGCTTTATTCCACCTGCAGCATTGAGCTCGAGGAAAATGCGCGCCAGATTGCGGCGTTCCTCCGCCGCTCGCCGGAGTTCGCGCTCGAAACCGAAAAACAGATTGTCCCCGAAACACTTCACGACGGCGCCTATGCGGCGCTGCTCGTCAGAAAGGCCTGAGTTCTCCATGCTTGCCGCAGTTGATATCGGAAACGTTCAGATCACTCTTCACTTTGACCGGTGCTTCCGCCGGTTCGGAATCGATCCCGCGGCGCCCATCCCGCCCGAAGTTCTCAAACTTGACTATGGATTCGAGACCGGCGCCCTCGGCGAGGCCGCGTGGCTGGAGGGAATGCGCCGCTGGACCGGGAAAAACATGTCCGATTCCGAAATCGTCGACGCATGGAACGAGATCATCGGCGGACCCATGCCGGGCATGGAGGAGCAGATCCGGAAGTTCGCCGCGAAAGGCGTCCGCTTTGTCCATCTTTCGGACACCACTCCGCCGCACATGACCAAGATTTACCGTACGCTTCCGTTCGGGCACCTGATTTCCGGGGCCGTCCTGAGCTACGAAGCGGGCGCGTGCAAGCCGGAACCGGCGATCTTCGAGTATTTCGAACGGCGCTACGGTGTTCCGGACGTTTTCTTCGACGACCTTGACAAGAACGTGGAAGGTGCGCGGAAACGCGGCTGGAACGCCGTGAAATTCCAGTCCGCCGCCCAGTTCGGGAACATCCTTGAAAAACTTTTGTCCGTCTAATCAATCACAGGGAGTTCAAACATGTTTTTTGATCCGCTGTATCTGCTTTTCATGATTCCGGGGCTGGTCATCGCCGGATTCGCCACGTTCTACACGAAATCCACCTTTGAACAGTATTCGCACGAGCGGGCCTCCTCCGGCATGACCGGAGCCGAAGCCGCCGCACGTCTGCTGTCCGGTTCCGGAATCCGGGACGTCCGGATCGAGGAGACCTCCGGCTTTCTGAGCGACCATTACGACCCTTCCTGCAAAACGCTGCGGCTTTCGCACGACGTCTATGCGGGGGACAGCCTTTCCTCCATCGGCGTGGCCTGTCACGAAGCCGGACACGCCCTCCAGCATGCCGCCGCCTACGGTCCGCTTGCGCTCCGCAGCGGACTCGTCCCGCTCACGAACATTTCGTCGATGCTTTCCTATCCGATTCTGCTGTTCGGGTTCATCTTCGGGATTCAGCCGCTGCTGATTGTGGGGATTGTCCTGTTCAGCATGACGGTGATCTTCGCGCTGGTGACCCTGCCGGTCGAATGGGACGCGAGCTCCCGGGCGAAGAAGCTGATGGTTTCCTGCGGAATTGTGACCGAACGCGAGCGCGACGGCGCCGGGTCGGTTCTGAATGCGGCATTTCTCACCTATGTCGCTTCGGCGGTTTCCGCGCTGCTGATCCTGCTCTACTACATCATCCGTTCGCGCCGCTGAACGCGAGCGAGAACCGCGTGCGGAACGATTCTCCCGCCTTCAGATTTGCCGGAAGATACATCCATTCGCAGGTATCGGTCAGCGGAGAAAGATAGAAATACCGCATCATCAGCTGCGCCGGATCCGTCTGCGTTTTCAGCGTGCCGGCCTTTCCGGAGGCAAAGCATTCCCCGGAGGAGAGTCTGTCCTTTGCGGCGCTGTTCCCGAATCCGTCATGACGTCCGGCAGGTCCCGGAAAGACGGAATCCGTGCCTTTCGCGGCCACGGCGGTCAGTTTCCCGTTCACGGGCACCCGGAACGCGGTCCGCTCCCCGGTCCCCCGAGGCGGAACGCACCGCACCCACAGGGAAATCTCTTCCGGTGCCGGTCCGCGGTTGACCGCGGCAAGTTCCACTTCCAGACAGCCCGGAATCTTTCCCGCACGGAACGTCTTGACGATCTCGATTCCCGAATTCGGAATTTTCCGCGAATATTCCGCGAAGGCGCCGGAGGAATCCGTCCCGGCTCGGACGAGCTTTGCCGGGGTCTTCAGTTCCCCGCGGAGACGCTCCGGGAGCCACAGACGCTCCTCCGAAAGCATCATTCCGCGGATGCCGTTCCATGCGAGGATTCTTCCTTCCGGGTCCAGGTCGGCGGTCAGGCCGGGAGCCGAAAGCCGAAGCAGCGGCGTGCCGTCCGCTCCCGGAACCATGTCCGCCGCGAATGCGCCCGTGCGCGAGGGCCGGAATGAATTCTTCCCGAGCCAGCGCGCTTTCGCCTCCTGGAATTCCTTTTCCGGGAAGGGAACGCTTTTCAGCGCGGAATCTTCCGGAGTTTCCCTGCGGATCAGCACAAAGGAAACATCTTCCGGAGCCGTCTTTACAAGAAATCCCGTCTTCGAGAGCGTTCCGGAATCGGTTCCGGTTCCGAGCCGGATTCCGGAAACAGGGTCGAGAAGCGTATATTTCCCGGCAGGGAGTTCCGCCTTCACGTCCGTGAACAGAGGCTCGGTTTCATCGTAGTTGAACAGGAAGACCAGAAATCCGCCGTTTTTCCCGGCCGAGGCGAATGCGGCGGTGTTCTGGCGTCCGGGAAAGGCCAGAATGCGCGTTCCTACCCTGCGCTCGCTGAACGGACGGGGCGAAAAAGTCACGGACCTTGAACCGGTTTCCGCATGGGAGAGCAATGGTTCCAGCACGGCGATTTCGGCCATGGCGTTTCCCACGGCCCGGATCACGGCGGCATCGAAATGGAGTCCGGAATAATATGCGTACGATTCGCATCCGTTCGCGGCGGCGGCAAGGATCATGAGCCGCTGCTTCGCGGGAGAAAGCACTTCCGCGGCCGAAAGATATCCCGGCCCGTCGTTTGCGCCGACGGGGATGTACGCTTTTTTCAGCTTCGATGCGTTGATCCTCATCATGTCGAACGCCTGCTTTCCCGTGTAATGGTAATAGCTCTGAAAATGCGAATCGATGAATTGTTCCGAGAGTCCGGGATCGATCGAGAAGCTGCGGAAGGCATTCCGGTACTCCGGATTCCGGTAATCGATCACATAGTCGTAAAGCCCGACTTTCGCGGACGGTTCGAACCGGCGGACCGCTTCCGCGTAAAGACGCACCTGTTCCGCTGTGTTGGCCGTGCGGAATTTCACCCAGTCATCCGCGTGTTTCGAACGGATTTCCCCTGCGGAAGGAACATTCTTCAGCCCGTTGAGCCGGGCAAATTTTTCCCGGCAGAAGGGACAGAAGCACCAGTCGAGCGTGTTCCACGGTTCGATGTTCAGCAGCACATATTCTCCCGGCTTCGGCGCGGCGGTCTTCACCGTTTCCGCGAGGAGGGATTCGAGGGCCTTCCGCATTTCGGGGTCCGACGTGTAATATTCGGGACACATCCGTTCGGAACTGACCGTGCCGTCGGCCATGACCGTCATGCGGATCTTTCCGGCCGGCTGCCTTGCATATTTTTCCGGCAGGAACTTGAGACTCAGGCTCCAGGGGATCGAGGATTCCAGTTTCCAGCCGCGTTTCTCAAGGAGAGCGGCTGTTTCCGTTCCGCGGCGGAATTCCGGACTCTGGTGCGCAAAACTCCGGATCCCGGCGCGTTCCAGTTCGGAAGCAACCCGGTTCACGTTTTCATCGTCGGGGAAAATGAAATCGTGCGAAAACCAGCGGATGATCCGGAACTTTTCCGGCATCCGGCGTTCCGGCTGCGGTCCGAGTGCAATGAATTCCACGGTCGTTTCAGCCCCGGATTTTCCGTCGTTTCCGCCCCGGAAGAAAATGGTCCCGAAATTTCCCGGCTTGCCGGAAACGGGCAGAAATCCGAGAATCAGCTTGCGTTCCCAGGCGTAATCGCCCAGAAGAATCGAAAATGCGCGGAGATCGCGGAACACCGTGCGCCGATACGGTTTCCCATCGCGGAGAATTTCCGAACTTGTCCCCGTTTCGGCGCGCCAGACGCTCGTGTGGCCGGGAAACGCGCCCGTCAGTTTCAGCTCGGCGGGATATTCCACCGTGAACGAGGGATTCTTCAGCTCGGATTTCCGTCCCCTGAAATGAACTGCGAGCGGCATCGGCGCATCCGAAAACGAATGGAAGACATTTTTCCCGCTCCAGACTCTGACGGAATCGACGGGCAGCAGTTTGAACTCGAACGGCAGGACATCCGCCGCCGTCCGGACTGCCGCGGAAGTTCTGCGGAGCGCGGGGGACCGGAAGAGCACCGTTCCCTGTTCATCGTTCAGCAGAACCAGCTTGAGTTCCGGTGCATTCCGCGGAATCGTGAAAACAACAGAAAGCTTTTTCCACGATTCCGCGGAAACCGCCGGAGTCCCTGCCGAACCGGACTGCATCCCGCCGCGGCCGATGAAACATGCTTCGAGCGCGGCTTTCCCGCCGGAAACGGTCTTCGCGAAGGTCGTAAATTCATAACTTTTCCCTTCTTCCGCCGGAACCGTGCATTCGAGCCCGAAGGAACGGCCGCCGGTCACATGCCGGAGCAGGGAAACTCCCGGCTCCGGGGAGGAAAATTCCGCAATGGTCTCTCCGCCAGGAATGAGATGCTGTTTCCATTGCTGCGGAAAGGCCGGAAGGGCATCCGCCGCGCCCGGCTTTTCCGTCTTGACTTCATCGGCCCATTCGAGCGTGAAGTCGTCGAACCAGATCGTTCCGGGAGCGGCCGAGCGGATTGAAATCACGAGCCGCCGCGTTCCGGGCGCGAGCTCGACCCGTGTCTCGAACGGCTTCCAGTCGAAGGACGTTCCGCCGGACCATGCGAACACGGACTTCCACAGCAGCTGCGGCTTGTCCGGAGTTCCCGCCGTGAACACGACGAACGCGTTCCGGACGTTGTCCGCCATGGCCTTGCACCGGAGCACGATGGTACGCTTCGTCCTGAGCGGCTCCTTCAGGTCGCGATAGGTGTAGGCCTGGATCTGAGCGCCTTCCTTCTGCTGCTGAAGGCACAGGGAGAACTTGCCGCCGGAAGCGGTGTCTTTCACACGGGAAACCGAGCCTTTTCCCGGAACGGAGACGGTCTGCCAGGCGGCCGGGCCGCCGGAGGAATCCGCATCCTCGAACGACCCGTTCCGAAGCAGGTTTTCCGCGGAAAGCAGGGAGGAAGCGAACAGAAGGGCGAGAATTGTCTTTTTCATCAGAAGGGGCTCACAATGTAGTTGGTTACGCCGTAGACGGCGCGGTCGAGAAACGGCTGTGTGTTGAGATTCAGGTCTTTTTTGCCTTCGCCGACGGTCTGGGCTTCCGTGAAGCTTTCGGTGTGGCCGTCAAGAAGCAGAAAGTTTGCCCGGAAACTGTGGCGGAATCCGAAGTTTTCCGTCCATTTTGTTGCGGCACGGATTGTGCCGTTGCCTCCGCCCGGAATTTTCGGTGCGCTGTCGCCCACGAGCACGGCGTGAGTCGGCATCCTGATTGCGGTGGTCTTGTGCCAGCGGTTGATCGGAGCGCCCATGCCCGCATAGCCGCTGAGCCACGAGTTCATGATGTAGTGGGTGTAGCGGAAATTGGTGCCGTCGGAATTGGGCCCCAGCGGCGTGCGTTCGCCCGGACACTGGTAGCTGATGGTGTTGTCCCATTCGGAATAGACGAGCCCTGTGCCGGTCTGGCCGAGAAGGACATACCAGTACGAGCGCGCATAGCACGGGACGATCCAGTCGTCGGAGGAACCTGCGTAAAGGGTGACGGCCGTGCCCATCTGCTTGAGCTTGCTGGTGCAGGAAATCGCCTTTGCCCTGTCGCGGGCCCTGTTCAGTGCGGGGAGCAGCATTCCGGCGAGAATCGCGATGATTGCGATAACGACCAGAAGCTCGATCAGTGTGAAAAATCTTGACCTGAACATTTTCATTTCATACCGCCTTTCTTATTTTATTCAAGGGTGAAATACAGCTTTTGCGGATCAGCAGCTCTCCTTCGAGCAGCCGCTTTTCCGGAACGGTTTCTTTGCCGGAATGCATTTCGGCCAGCAGTTCGGCGGCCAGATATCCGATCCTGCGGCGGGGTTCGAACAGACGGCTGAAGCGGTCCTCGGTGCGGTCGACCGAACTTTCCCCCAGCACGATCACGGAAAGATCGCGCGGAATCGAAATATTCCGGAATTTCGCATATTTTTCAAGATGCGGGAGCAGCGCGGCGGAAACAAACAGGGCCGTGAGGTCCGGATGCCGTTCGTAGAGCAGGTCCATTTCCCGCGTGACGGTTTTCAGCGGCGTTTCCAGGGCCACATAGCTGAAGCCGTCCGCTTCCCCCGTCAGATGTTCCATGCACTGCGCAAAATAGCGGCGGCGTTCCTCAAATACGGGGATCGCCCCGGAAACCTTCTGATCCAGGAACCCGATCTTCGTGTGGCCGATTCCGTTCAGAAACTCCAGAATGTCGTCCAGACCGCGGTCAAAGTCGAAAAAGAACGACGGAACCCCTTCGATTTCACGGCTGATCGTGACCTGCGGCACATGCGCGGCCGCCAGACGGAGAATCGTGTCATAGTATCCCGGAACCGGCCGATCCCAGATGATTCCGTCATAGCGGAGTTTTCGGTACTGCTCCAGCATGGCCGGAGCGTTTTCCGGTTCCCCGAGAAATTCCGCACGGCATCCGTTCAGGGTGATGTATTCGGAAACGCCGGCCGCAAGCTTCTTCGCATATTCCTCGCTGCTTTCCAGACGGAATTCCGGACCGTATCCCGGAAAAATCAGCAGAAAGCGTGCGTTCACGACCCGGCTCCTTGTCCGTTCGGCGGGCGGCACCACGAAGGTGCCCAGTCCGTGCCGCTTTGAAAGAAGCCCTTCGTCCGAAAGAATCTGCAGGACCTTCCGGACGGTATTCCGGCTGATGCTGAACTCCAAGGAAAGCTCCATTTCCGTCGGAATGGGCGAATCGTAGGAATACTGCTCCGCGCGGATTTTTGCGCGCAGAGTACTTTCCAGATTTTCGCGCCGTTTCGCCGATTTCAGACTGTCTGTCAGCATGATGTTGTCCATAGTTGTTCCTTTTTATAATTATACCACATCTTTGCCGTTTTGTCAATAGGCCGGGAGAAAAAAATGTTGAGGCCCGTCCGGCGATGCAACCGGTCAGTTCCGGGAGCCCGAAGGTCAGTCAGCAAGGTAAGTACAAAAGGCTGTGTACGAAACGCTGGCTGTCTTTTCAGGGATTCGGGGGGGGCCATGGGAAAAACGGAGGTTTGCCCTGCCGACAGGTATTGACAGAAAAATGAGCGCAAAAAATGATTTTTTTGCGCAGGGGTGCAGGGCTCTTTGAGTCCTGCCGAG
>CAZHPP010000153.1:0-8334 GCA_964534535.1 uncultured Victivallales bacterium
TCATTCCCTTTGGTCATTCGCATATTGAAGAACCAGCTCCATTTTTTCGCCTTTGGCGACTAGTACGCTCGCCCAGCAAGCCTAAAACTTTGCTTTTGGCTTGTTGACTTTCGCTATGAATTCGGAAATTCTTCAGAAAATTTTTGAAGGCCCGCTTCCTTTTGTGGAAAGTTCTGAATACATGAAACAATGGAGTCATGCCAAATATCCAGAGCGGTTGGAGAAGCTGGCCAACTGTTTAGCAGCTATGGCGCGAAATCTGCAACGTCGCGATACAGATGTGGAAGAGGCCGTATCAGATTATATATCCGATTTGCAGTGGCTGAAATCGAAATATTATGAATCCATGAACTTTCTTTTCCCATCGCCTGTATAAGATTGATTTAACTCGAAACAACACAGAAAGAATAAGGAATGCTATCATGGAAGAACGCAAGATGTTTAAGATGGGCGAATTTTGCGATATGGTTTTCCTTGCATTCTGGAATACAACCGTTGATGTGTCTAAGGGCGGAAAACCGACATGGGCAGTCTTTCAAGCCCGCAGGACTGCCCCCGGAAAGGCTATCTCTCACGGGGGGAAAAGTGAGTTTTCTTTCCGCGAAAAGCTCTTGACGTCGGAGGAAGCAAAGAAGTATGAAAAAGCTTCGGAAACCGCTCCCCAAAAGACGAAAAAGGTCACGAATGTGGAGCTTTCACCGGAAGTCATGGAACTGTGCAAGCACTTCATGGAGCCCAGGAAACTTCGTGACGAATTACATGGCGGGAGCCAGGCCGGAGCGGGAAAATGAACTCGTTGTAACGGTGGAATCGGGAAAACAGATTATCACTGTTTTTGTAATGCCACCAGTCTGTCAAGGGCGGCATTACATAGAAACGGTCAAAAATGAGGATTTCATAAATGTTTTATGACACGACTGTATTAAGGAAAACAAAAGATTGGCAGGACGTATCTGTCAAATTTTCCGGACATGAAATTATCGTTAGGGAATTCATATCGGGAAGAAATGCCATAAAATCTTATCGGGGAGCCGGAATTACATGGAAAGATATACAGACATTCACAAAGAATTTTACCTTGGAACGGCAGCAGGTTGCCGACTGCTGCGGCCGATGGTACAATAATCAAATTTTTATTGAAGAAATAGAGTTGGCAAACGGGAAAAAATATGGGAATAATCAAGAGGGTGACCCCTCCTCATTTGACCTTACTTTCTGCTATTTCGACGGGCACTGTAATTTAATGTCCGCAGAACCTCCCAGTTATTTTGAATTACCGATTCCGATCTTAAACCAGGTGTTCCAGATAGCGGAAGATTTTCACCATAGGTTTACTCCGGATGATATGGAATCTCATCGGTATTCTGAATGGAAAACTTCGGAAGATTCTCCGCAAATGGGAGAACCATTGAACAATTATTTGAAACGAACAATAGGAGAAGAAATGGCGGAAATGGTTTCTTTCCGAACTGAGAAATGGAATGGTTTCCATGAACGGTGGGGAAAAATCGAGGAGTTCCTATACAAATCCTTCCTTCTGCAGCCAGCGGAATTGTTTTTGGGAAACCAAGGGAAAAAGAGTATCCGTATTATTGGTATTCAGTCACAGCAAGATACTGTCTATGCTTTGGATGATGACTGCGAATGGCATCTGATTCCTTCCTGGGAAAAAGTTGATTTATATATTAAATTCATTGATCTTGAAACACATGTCGAAATCAAGAAGGAATTTATGCGGGCATGGAATAAGGAGCACAGGTCATCACCGGATATTGTCTGCGTCGATAAAGGCTTCATGATTCTTCATCTGGCATTTGATTTGAGAAGCGATACTTCTTTTGAGTCTGTCTGCGGGAATTTTCTCGGCAATTATTCTAAAAGTCTTCCACGTTCATTGAATGAATTTATCAATCTGCAAAAATGAAAAGTCATGGTATATTTAGCTGGCTGTGTACGAAACGTTGACTGTTTTTTTCAGGAATTCGGGGGTCCAGGGGCCCCCTGGTCGACAGGCATCGACAAAAAAACGAGCGCGAAAATTGATTTTTTCGCAGGGTGCAGGGCTCCTTGAGTCCTGCCGAGGGTTCAAGGGGCGAACAGCCCATTGGAAATGCATTAAAATCAGTCATCATGCAGAACAGAGCCTATAAAAAAATGCGGCTGGCTGAAAAGCTGCGGGATCTCTGCAAAAAAAAGTTTGACAATCCCTCTTCCCGCATTATATTAATATGAATTATAGTTTTTACCGCAAAAAAAACAAAATCGGAATGGAAAAGGTTCTTTTTTTGAACAAATCCGCTGCTGGGGAAATCTAATTCAGGAAATGAGGAGAGGGGGGCTTCAAAAGTGAACAATTCAAAGCTGAAGTTAAAGACAATTATTCTTGGAGTCCTTCTGATTCTGAGTCTGGCCCTGATTGCGGCCTTCGGATATTTCACGATCAAAAGCGCCCGCCGCGCCGCCCGGTTCAAACTCGCCGTGGAGGCATTCAACAACGGGAAACGCCGCGAAGCGCGCCGCCGCCTGATCTTCTGCATTATGGAGGACCGCAACAACGAACAGGCATTCGTAAAGCTGGCCGAACTGATGGAACAGGAAGGAAGCTGGTCCCAGGCTGCAGTCCTCTGGGGAAATGCGGCCGGACTCAACCACCTTCAGAAGGATTATCTGAAGCGGAAGGTCATGGCCGAATTCATGAGCCGGGACTACCGCGCAGCCATGGGATCCCTGGAAATTCTCAAAGACGAAAACGGCAGTCTCACGCCGCATGAAAAAATTCTGGAGGCGTTTGCCTGGATTCACCGGGACAAGCCGGACAGCGCAGAAATCATTCTGAAGGACTTCCGCGAAAGTCCCGCCGTGACCGCCGATCCGCTGTATTCCCTTGTGAAAATTCTGATCGGAGAGAAAGTCGGCGTCGACGACCGCACAGCCGCCAGGCTGAAGACCATTGCCGCTTCCGAAGATCCGATCGCCGCTTTTGATGCCAGACTCATTCTTGCCCGGTTCTGCGCGAACCGGAACGAGCCGAAGGCCGAAGAGGAGCATCTTCTCAAGGCGACCGAAATCAACCGAGAAAAAGGCTCTCTGCTGCTCGGAGACTTCTACTACAGGCGCAGCGATTTCAAGAATGCGGCAAAATATTACAAGGAAGGTCTCGACCGCTGGCTGGTTCCCGCGGCGGCCGCTCGGCTCGGCGAATCTTATGCAGCGCTCAACCAGCTGGACGAACTGAAAAAACTTTCCAAACGCTTCCAGCGCGGAAACAAGGAAATCATCCAGACGGGATATTATCTTGATGCTCTTGCCGCCTATCTGGAAAAAGACTACCGTCATCTGGCGCTTTCCCTCCGCAGCATGAACCGCGCCTACGACTCCCCGCCTGCCCTCATGATCCAGCTTTATTCCGCGCTTGCCGAAAAAGACGTTGACTCCGCCGCGGCGAGCCTCCGCCAGATCGGCGGAACCAACAACCCGGATCTGTTCCGGCAGGCACATGCCATGGCGCTCCCGCTCATGCTCCGGCTGGCTCAGGAAAATCATCTGGAGGATGCGGCAAAACTCGCCCTCATTTTCAATCAGTACGGCCGGAACGACCTTGTCACAGTGCGTCTGACCGTCCTGGACAAATACCGCCGGTCCATCCTGAGCGAAGCGGACATCACCGCCGCGCTCGCCCTGTTCCCCGACGATGCGGTGCTTCTGGACATCGCCTCCGCCCATGCGCTCCGCAAACAGAAATCCGCCGATGCCCTCCGATATACGGAACGGCTGATCCGGAAAAACCAGACCCTGCCCTCAATGGTCCTCCACTTTGCCGCACTGGAGTCCAACAGCCGCACGGCGGAGGCTTCCGCGCTTCTGCTTTCCCTGATGGAAAAAAATCCGCAGAACGCCCATCTTGCAAAAATGTATCTGATCTTTGCCGTCCGCCATTCCTCCGTTCCATACCTGAACCGTCTGCTGCAGCAGCTGAAATCCGGCAATTCCACCTTCGCGGTTTTTCTCATCCCTCTGACAGAGGCGGAAATCCGGATGGCCGAAGGGAACAGCCGCGCGGCGGCTCGGATCATTGAGCCGCTTCTGAAAGAGCATTCCGGCATCTTCCGGGCCGACGATCCGGATGACGTCCTTCTGCTTTACCGTGCGGGATTCATTCTTGCATCTGCGGACCGGAACGGGGAAGCCGTCAGGGTCTACACGTCGATCCGGGACCGGTATCCCGACCGCAAATTGCTTTTGGCCAACCTTTCGGAAGTCCTTGCCGTGGCCGGCGACCGGGAAAAAGCGCTGGAGTGCGCCCGGCAGGCCTATGAAACCGATCCCTCCTGGAAGCCCGCTCAGGAGTGCTACGGCGTCCGCCTCTATGAATCCGGCCGCTACAAGGAGGCCGCCGGACTGCTGGAATCCCTGCTCCGGGCTTCCGAAAACAGTCTCCCCCGTTCTTTTGCCGCATGGAAAGGTTCCCTGGAAAATCTCATGAAAAGTTCTTTTTCCGGGGCAAGATACGCGGAATGCGCCCAGTGGGCAAGCTCTCTGCTGACGGCCGACCCGGGAAACCGGAATGCCGCATCCTTCCTTGCGGAAGCAAATAAAAAACTCAAGGCTGGAAAATGAACCTGACCAAAGAATCCGCTCCCGGTCTGAAAAATTTCCTGCGCGACTGCCGCAGCGTCATCCAAAGCTCCCCTGTGATCTTTGCCGTGCTTCTGATCATGCTCGGCTACGGCATCATCATGGCGTTCCGCGAATCCGAGTGGACTCTGGAAAATGTCGTCCCGCTTTCGCTTCTTGCCGCGCTTCTGAGCTGGAACGTGCTCTGCGCCTCCCGGGCGGCCGGCGACGCATGCACGGCCTCCGGACGCGCCGCAGCCTGGCTGCTTCTGGTCATTTCTCCCGCCATCCTGCTTTTCTTCACCCTGTGGGAAAATTCGGGCGTCAACGGAAATCTGGCTTTCCTCTTCCTGGTCCTGGCGCTCTGCTGCTACCGCAGAGGAATCCGGGCAGCCCTCCGCGTGACGCTGCCCGCCGCCGTCTGCATGCTGGCCATCCCGTATCAGGAATACCTGATCCTTGCGCTCAGCTATCCGCTGCGGCTGCTTTCCACCATGATTTCCGTGGAGTCGCTCTGGATTTGCGGAATGGACAACATTTCCTACGATCTGACCACCATCACGCTGGGAAAATCCAGAATTGCCATCACGGACGCATGCAGCGGAATTTCCCAGCTGGCCGTCATGCTGTTTCTGGGATACGTTGTGGTCGTCATGCGCCATCCGGGATACCGCCTGCAGGCGCTGATCCACTACCTGCTCATCCTTCCGATCATCATTTTTGCCAATTCCCTGAGGCTGATCGCAACCATTCTGCTTTACAATATCATCGGAAACGGGGTGTTCCGGGAGGCCTGGCACGTTTCACTGGGCTGCGCCATGGTCATCATCTGCGTGATCCTGATGTGGGCTGTCGGACTGCTGTTCCAGCAGGTCCCGGAACCGGGAAAAGGAACTGAAAAATGAAAAAAGGAACTCTTGCAGCCATTCTTTTCGGGGGAATGATCCTTCTCTTCTTCAAGATGCCGTACATCGTCAGCGCGTGGTTCCACTCCCGGCTGGACCGCTTCGACGGCATATTCGGCCTGATCTTCCTTGCCGCCCTGATCCTCGTCTGGAAGGAGTTCTCCTCCCGCACATCGGGGTTCGACTCCACTGGACTGTTCGGAATGATCCCCTCTCTGATGCTCTTTGCCGCCGCGGTCTTCCTCGACAACAATGCCGCCGCAATCGCCGCTTCCGTGGCCGTCGCCTGGAGCACTGTCTGGCTTTTCACCGGATGGCAGTCCGCCATCTTCATCTTTCCTGCCTACGCGGTCCTCATGCTGATCTGCACCAGCAGCCGCTACTGGCTGAGCGGATTCATCGGCCCTGTGCACTTCGACGGGCTTGTCATCAAGGGCATCCTCACGGCCGCCTGCTTGATCTGGCTCGCCGCAAACACCAGACGAAAACTTCTGATGTGCCGTGAAAGCTTCATGTTCTACGGCATTTCGATCGTCGTCTTCCTCCTGATCTGGCATGCCGATTCCTTCCAGCGGAAGTCGCTGCCTTACCTTCCCGATTTTTCCAATCCTTCCATCGGCTCCTGGCTGGGACGTCCCCAGGAACTGACCGACGCCGAGCAGCGGTTCTTCGGCTCCAGCCGCGTCAGCAAATATTATTTCGCATCGGATGGTCCAGACTCCGTCAGCGTGCTTGCCGTGGCATGTTCCTCCAACGTGCACCAGATTCATCCGGCTGCCCATTGCCTCCGCACCGCCGGATGGGAGATCATTTCCGACGACCTCAGGCAGGTCAGCGTGGGGAACCTTCCCCTGATTGTCACCGAAGTCGAAGCCGAACGCACAAACATCAGAATCCTTGTCTGGGTCTGGTATTCCAACTCCGAGCTTTCCACCGGCAGTTTCGCCGGATTCCGCCGCTTCTGGTCGAAATCCGAGCCATGGCACACCTATCAGGTTTCCACCCAAATCCGTCCCGGAACCACTTTGGACGATGCGCGGGAACGGATTTCCTCCTTCCTGGCTTCCATTCGCCTGGAATAGCTGGAATTCAGGATGCATTCCTGAAAAATTTCCGGTTTTTTTTTGCTTCCATGGTTGAAAAATCACCGATGCGGAGGCAAATTAAACGCCGATTATCGCCGGGGGCGCCGCTGGAATGCGGCAGCCCCTTTTTCAACAAAACAGGAGATTCTGCCGGTATGTCGGTCGACCCGCTTGAGTATTATGACAGCACGGAATAGAAACTGATCAGCAGCGAGGCTGAAAAACACCAGACGCCGTTTCTGGTCGTCAATCTCGACATTGTCCGCAAAAAATATTCTGAACTCCGTCAGTATTTCCCGTTCGCGAAGATCCATTACGCCGTCAAGGCGAATCCCGCTCCCGAAGTACTCGTCCTGCTGCGCGACCTGGGGAGCAATTTCGACATCGCGAGCGTCTACGAGCTCGACCTTCTGCTCCATCTCGGAATCCCGCCCGACCGCATCAGCTACGGCAACACGATCAAGAAGGGTTCGGAAATCGAATACGCCTTCCAGAAGGGAATCCGCCTGTTCGCCACGGACAGCGAGGCCGACGTCCGGAGACTTGCCAAATTCGCCCCCGGCTCCAATGTCTTCTTCCGCATCCTCACGGAAGGCTCCGCCACCGCCGACTGGCCGCTTTCCCGCAAGTTCGGATGCCATCCAGACATGGTCACGAGCGAAATCTTCCTGGCCCGCGATCTCGGGCTCAATCCCGTCGGCATCTCCTTCCATGTGGGTTCGCAGCAGAGGGATATCGGCACCTGGGACTCCGCCATCGCCAAAGTCCGGTACATCTTCGACTATTTCAATACAGAAGGCATCAACCTTTCGCTGATCAACATGGGCGGGGGCTTCCCCGCAAACTATATTTCCAAGACTCCTGAAATGCAGGTCTACGCGGGTGAAATCACAAGGTACCTGCAGGAGGACTTCGGCGACGATCTTCCGCACGTCATCCTGGAGCCGGGAAGGTCCATGGTCGCCGAAGCCGGAGTCCTTGTGAGCGAAATCATCCTGATTTCACAGAAAACCCATCTCGGACTCGACAAATGGGTCTACGTCGACGCTGGAAAGTTCAACGGCCTGATCGAAACCTGGGACGAGTCCATCAAATATCCCGTCTACTGCGGCGCGGAAGGTTCCCAATGCGAGGATTTCATCATCGCAGGCCCCACCTGCGACAGTCAGGACATCATGTACGAGCGGTTCCGCAATCCCCTGCCGCGCAAGGTGAAGATCGGGGACCGCATCTTCTGGCTGACGGCCGGCGCCTATACCAGCAGCTACTGTTCGGTCGGGTTCAACGGCTTTCCGCCGCTCAAGACCTATTTCGTCGGTTCCGGAAAGTGACGGAGTCCGCCCGGATTTTTTGTTTCGGGACTTGACTTTTCGTCCGGGACGGGTATATTACTGAATTCCTTTTATGGGGCAGTAGCTCAGTTGGTAGAGCATTACGTTCGCAACGTAGGGGTCGTGAGTTCGAATCTCATCTGCTCCACCATTTAAGATTCAGATTGCCGGACGGACACACCGTTCGGTTTTTTTATCTTCCATCCTTCTGGGTTGATAGCCAAACAAATTACGCAATTTCAGGAAAACGGAGAATTCTCCGTTTCGTGTGCCGGAAGCATACTCCGGCGCTTTCTCCGCCAAATTCTCCGTTGATTGTGTCTTTCAAGTTCTGCACCTTAAAAGGCCTCTTCGACGATATTTGACATAACTCATACTTCTTTTACGCTCGAAATTTCC
>CAZHPP010000154.1:0-8316 GCA_964534535.1 uncultured Victivallales bacterium
AGGAAATCCGTGCTATAGTATCAGGAATCCAAGGAATCTGAACCATGAAAATGAAACTGAACTGGAAATCGATCCCGCCCGCCATGGTGTTCATTCTGATGCTGGGAGCGGTGAGTCTGCTTTCGGACATGACGCATGAAGGGGCGGCCAGCATCCGCGGCGCCTATCTTTCCCTGCTCGGAGCCTCGGCGGCAACCATCGGATTCATTGCGGGACTCGGCGAGCTGATCGGATACTCGCTCCGGCTGATCTCCGGGCGGCTGGCCGACCGGACCCGGCAGTACTGGACCATCACAATCATCGGGTACAGCATCGACGTGCTGGCGATTCCGGCCCTGGCTCTGGTGGGCGAGAACGGCTGGATCTGGGCATGCACGCTGCTGGTCGCGGAACGGCTCGGCAAGGCTCTCCGCAAGCCGGCCAAGGACACGCTTCTTTCCTTTGCGGCATCGCAGCAGGGAGCCGGGAAGAGTTTCGCAATCCAGGAGGCGCGCGACCAGATCGGAGCGTTTCTGGGACCCGTGCTGCTTTACGTCATCATGCTCTTCAAGACCACCGGAACCACGCGGGAAATCTATTCGGTCTGCTTTGCCCTGCTCGGAATTCCGGCCGTCCTGACGATTCTGATGCTGTTCTGGTCGAAGAAGAAATTCCCGCATCCGGAATCCTTCGAGCCGGAACCGAAGGAGATCATTCCCTTCCGGCTGACCGGACCGTTTCTGTTCTACCTGGCCGGAATCGGGCTCTTCGCCTTCGGGTTCATCGACTTTGCGCTGATTTCCATGCATGTGCTGAAGACGAAGGAACTCAGCGCGGAAGTCCTGCCGCTGCTGTATGCCGGAGCCATGCTGATCGACGCCTTCGCCGCGCTGTTCTTCGGCTGGATGTATGACCGGTGCGGAATCCGGGCGCTGATCGTTTCGACCGTGCTTTCCTCGTTTTTCGCCCTGTTCATCTTCGGAGGGAATGCGCTGTGGATGACCTTTGCCGGCACCGCGCTGTGGGGAATCGGGATGGGCGCCCAGGAATCGATTCTCAAGGCCGCGGCGGCAGGAATGATTCCGAAGGCGAACCGCGCGGCGGGATACGGCATTTTCGAATGCTCGTTCGGCGTATGCTGGTTTCTCGGAAGCTGGCTGACCGGAATCCTTTACGAATATTCGATTCCGGCGATGATCGCCGTTTCCATTGCTGCCCAGCTTGCGGCCGTTCCGCTCTATTATCTCTCGTCCAGGAACACAGCCCGGTAGCCGTCAGTCAGAATATCTCCGTGCCCCGGGAAGGAACCGCGCAATGATTTCCCTGCGCTCCCCGCGTCCGAGCAGAAGAGTCACGTAAAGCAGGAAGAAAATTCCGCTGCAGACGACGCCGACCATGGCGGCAGACCAGAAGGCTCCGAGCCTTCCGCCGAAAACCGACCTCAGGAAAAAGGAAATCAGCGCGCCCGGCACAGCCAGAATCAGGGGCATGACATAAACCTTCATGATGAATGCGATCGGATGGATATGCAGAGTCCGGAACATCATCGGGATCAGCGTGCTGCCGGCAAGCAGGATTTCCATGAAGATGGAGGCAATCGCAATCGAAATGATTCCGTAATGCTGCAGGAGCACGATATTGACTCCCAGCGTGGCCAGTGCATAAACGATCATGGTGCAGGAGAGAAAACGGTGCTTTTCGACCATCAGCAGGACGTTGTACGGCGTCTGGACAAACACGAGATAGCAGAACATGTTGCCCATCATGACCCTGGAAATGGCCGTGATGTCGTCGCCTGAGGCCTTGAAAAGGAAACGGAAAAGTTCCGGAGAGGCGATTGCCGCGGGAAGCATCAGCAGAATTCCGATGAAGACGCTCCAGCGCATGGAATTCATCACGAAGGTGTTGAGTTCGTCGAAACGCTTCCCGGCGTAAAGCGATGCGGTAACGGGAACAACGTTTTCGCTGTACTGGGCCGCCCCCGTCAGACAGAGGTTGGCGATTCTTCCGGAAAGGTGGTAGAGCGCAACGTCCGGGAGGCCGCAGAAGAAACTGATGATGATCTCGCTGGTTTTGCTCCGCAGCAGATGGGCCAGGGAAATGATGTAGACGAATCCGCTGAAGGAAAACACTTCGCGGTAGCGTTCGAAGTCGATCTTCATGACAAAGCGGAGTCCGGGGATCAGCCGCAGGATGAAGACGAGCATGATCAGGTTCGCAAGCAGGGCCATGGCCGAAGAGAGGATAATCAGCGAGGCAAGCTTCCCGCCGAAATAAAACACCGCGAACGTCAGAATGAGTTCCAGCACCTTGGAAAACATGATGATGTAGTTCCGGAGGTCGAGCCGCTTGAGCCCGACAAGGATTTCCGGGAACATTCCGGTGGGAAACACGGCCGCGGAACCGAACGCAAACAGGAAATAGCAGGTGCGGATATAGTGCATCTGCGCCGGGTCGCTGATCCGCAGAAGACGCGGCAGGAAGAAGGAAACGCCAGTCGCCGCCAGGATGATGATGAAAGCCATCACCAGATGGAAGAGGAAAATGGCGGACATGGTTCTGTTGTACTTTTCCGGATCGGTCCGGCAAAGGCCCGTGGAGGTATATTTCTGGGCGGAAATTCCGAACCCGAAATCCAGCAGGAGGGCATAGGCGAAGAAAGTCCACAGCAGCGACCACAGCCCGTAGTAGTCCTGACCGAGATACTGAAGAATCCAGCGTGTGAGAAGGATGGTCTGGGCCAGGCGGACGGCCATGGAAAGGTAATTTGTGATTGTGTTCCGGATCAGGATATTCATGGAGTGGATTTCGCCTTTTTATATTGGAACAGCCTTGAGCAGAAGAAATCCTCCAGCTTCATGAAGCACGGGGGAAGGATCAGAAAAAGCGGCACGGTGAGCGAAAAGAGCTTGTCCTTGTTCTTCACATAAGGCCACATGGTGCAGAAGGCGCGGAAGGAGGAACGGGTAAAGAGCGCCTCGGCGGCGGCTTTCCTCCGTCCGGCACGCGGATAGAGCGCCGCCCAGGAAGGCGAGAAATAACAGCGGCGCAGAATCTGGAACTGAAGTCCGGCCAGTTCCGCAGCAAGCCCGGACGGAAAAGAATGCCCGTTCCAGAATTCGAAAGCGCTCCGGAGATTGCAGGCGACATCAGAAAGCGACTTTTCGGAATGGTCGGTGGTAACGGAATCCGCACGTTTCAGGTAGTCGTACCAGACGATCCCGGAGACGAACACCTTTCCCGCCGCATAAATCACGCGGTAGGTCCATTCATCGTCCTGATGGCGGCGCCCCGGAGCCTGGAAAAGATGGTTTTCAAGCAGTAAGTTCCGGCGGTAGATGTTTCTCCAGGTGGAGGCGGCATAAGTGCCCTCCCGGAGGATCTTTTCAAGGAATGCAGGACCGGAAAAGATTTTTCCGGGATCCCTGTGGCACGGTCTGCCGGTGACTTCCCGGATCCCCTCCGCAGTCTCACGCCAGTACCTCGCCTCGCAGGCGACGACGTCGAGTTCAGGAGACACGGCTCCGGAAAGTTTTTCCAGCGCATCCGGCTCAATCCAGTCGTCGCCGTCCACGAACAGAAGCCATTCGCCTGACGCATGTGTCATGCCGTAATTGCGGCCGACGGAAGCCGAACCGGAACGTTCCAGCCGGACGACGGCGAAGCGGGGATCGTCTCCGGCAGCCGCCCGGACGGTGTTCAGCGTGCCGTCGGAACTTTCCTCGACAATGACGAACGCCTCGAAATCGCGGAAGGACTGGGCGCGGATGGATGCGATGGTCTTCCGGATATATTTTTCAACATTGCATGCGGGGATTACAAGGGAAAACAGCATGATTTATTTCCCCCTTTTCAAGAAGGCAGCAAATTTCAAGGCGACTTTCCCATACAGGATGCGGTAAAGCACGGAAGCCGCGCCGAAACCGCCCGGCAGCGCGGCGGTCCGGAGAACGATGATCAGCGCTTTCTGGGAAATGCCGCCTTCGCGGAGGAAGGCCGCGATCCGGGAAAGTCCGCCGTTCGCGACCAGGCGGAGGAACTCCTTCCTGCGGACGGAGGCAGGATATCTTTTCGCATATTCCTTCTGGAAATAGTAGCGGAAATTCCAGCCGAACCAGTCTGCCGCGGGCTTTTTCAGACACGGCGGGAACTCTCGGCTCAGGCGAAAATGCAGGAACGAAAGGATGTTGTCCGTAAAATGGGTCACGTCGGAAGGCTGGCACAGCACGGTGACAGAATTCGAACGTTTCCTGTAATGGTAGTAGCAGTACGGGAGATAGACCACGGTCTCCGCATAAAAATTGACGCGGGGAGTCCATTCGCAGTCCTGCGCGCAGCGTCCGGGAACCTGAAAAAGCCTGTTTTTGACCAGAAAATCGCGGCGGATGATCTGGGCCGGGCTTCCGGGCTGGAAGAACGTGGCAAAACGCACCGCCAGGGATTCGGGACCGGAATAGATTTTTCCCGGTTCCAGAAAGTGATTGCGGATTTTTTCCACGGATCCCGTTCCGTTCTCAGACTTCCGGTGCAGGACCCAGTCGGCCAGAATCATATCCGGCGAATGAAACTCCTCAATGGCGGCACGGAACCGTGCGAGGGAATCCGGTTCGATCCAGTCGTCGCCGTCCACAAAGACGCAGTAGACGCCGGTTCCATGCTCGATTCCATAATTCCGGCTGACGGAGGCGGAACCGGAACGGGGACGCGGAACGACGCGGAATCTGGGATCGCCGCCGATGGAGGAGGCCAGAACCTCCAGCGTATTGTCCGTACTCGATTCGGAAACGATGACCGCCTCAAAATCGGGATCTGTCTGATTTTTTATGGATTCCACCATCTTCGCGGCGTAAGGCGCCACATTGCAGGCAGGAACGACGAATGTGAAAAGAGGAATCATTTTTTCCTTGAATTGATGAACCGGTTGATCCGCCGGCGGATTCTCTGGATCAGTCTCATGAATGTCAGATGCCTGTGAAGCCGCGCATACCTTGGATTCAGCATGAACGGCGGCGGAATCCGAAGGAGTCCATGATCGCCCGCCCACTGCATCAGCTCCATGACCTGTCCATGGGAGCGAAGTGTGGCCGCGCTCCAGGCCTGCCACGGCTTGGGAATGGAAGCCCAGTGCACATAAAATGCGCGGGGATCCTTGTCAAGACGGAACTCGCACGGCAGCGGCGCACCTTTCAGGAAAAAGAGCAGGCTGTTCAGAACCGATTCGTCCAACTGATAATAAGCCCGGGTGGAAGGATCGACCAGTCCGACATCGCGGTTCGGGAGGACGCGGTCCATCTGATCCTGCCAGCGCTCGAGGAAAGGACGCAGGCTGCGGTGCACGGAAATGAAACAGGCCGTGACACAGGTCTGCAGTCTCGGCTCGGCCAGTCCGCCGACATCCCGGCGCCACACATCCAGCACGCCCGCGGGAACCATGCCGTACCGATCCCCCTGTTTATAAAGGCCGCCGTTCACGAATACGGCATGATTGTCCGGTATGGTCCTGGCACGCACATGAATCCGGTCAGGCGAGGTCGGAATCAGCAGTTCAGAACAGTTTCCCACAAACATGCCGTCGCAGTCGGCCCATGTGACATATTCCGTATCCGCCATCAGCATGACGGCGGCCTTCCGGCAGCAGAGGCTTCGCGTAAAGACCGGAACGTCCACGACCCGGATATCCCCGAATTGCAGGATGCATTCCTTCATTTCAGGAGTGAATCCGGACTGTGCAACAAGCACCGGTTCATCCATGCCGTTCATGCGCATGGATGCCGCCATCAGGAACACTCCCCAGAAATAATTCTGGTCGCAGGCGATCACGACGGTATTGTTCTTCATTCGGACTCCCTAGAGATTTATAGCTTTATGAAATATACACCGCGAGTCAATGATTAGCAAATGGATTTGACTCTTTCTTCCGCGGGCGGGAAAGGAGATTTGAAAAAATCCGGAAAACGGGTATATTGGTCAGGACAAGACGGAGAAAATACCCGATGATGGAAAGCATCTTCCCGGACCCCGATACGGCCGAAGGCGACATCCTGTGCGTCAGCAGGGATCTGAACGTTCCCATGCTCGTGGACGCCTATCTGCACGGAATCTTCCCCTGGCCGTACGACAACGCCAGCGTTCCGTGGGCTTCCCCGGAAAAGCGCGCCGTCTTCCGGCTGGAATCCATCCATGTTCCGAAACGCCTGCCCCGCGCACTCGTCAAGCACCATTATTCGCAGCGGATCGACACCTGCTTCGATTCCGTGATCCTGAACTGCGCGACTCAGAAACGCCCCGATCAGGGCGGAACCTGGATCACGCCCAAACTGATCCGCGCATTCAAGGAGTTCCACCGCGCCGGATATGCCCACAGTTTTGAAGTCTTTTCCCCCGAAAACGTCCTCTGCGGCGGCCTTTACGGCGTGTCGCTCGGAAAAATCTTCTGCGGCGAAAGCATGTTCCACTCCGCCGACGACGCTTCCAAGTACGCCCTGCTTTCCGCCATGGCGACTCTCCGGAACGCCGGAGTCGAAATTCTGGATTCCCAGGTCCCTACCCCGACGACCACTCTCTTCGGAGTCGAAGAAATCCCCCGCAAGGAATATCTCAGGCTGCTGAACCGGCTCGCCGGAAAACCGCTTTCCGCGGAACAGCTCCGCCAGGCCGCATCGGGACCGGAGGTCTTATATTGAAAACCGGAATCCTGCTCTCCCTGCTTTTCTCCGCCGCACTGGCGGTGCGGCTCGTCTATGCAGTCCCCGGATTCGAAAATCCGGAACGGCTGATGCGTCCGGACAGCGCAAGCTATCTGGCTCCGGCGGAATCCATGGCGCACGGCGCCGGATACTGCGGAACCGACGGGAAACCGACCGCGCTCCGCGTGCCGCTTTACCCGCTCGCGCTCGCCGCGGGAATGAAAGTTTCCAATGGCTTCGGCATTCTGATCGCGCTCAATGTGATCCTTGCGTCGCTCGCGGTTCCGCTTGTGTTCCTGGCCGCCAGGGAGTTCGGGCTCGGCAAAGGCCTTTCCGCGCTGGCGGCTTCGCTTTATGCGATTTCTCCGACCGCGCTCGCCGTCTCGCCGATGTTCCTTTCCGACGGCATGTTCGCCTCCTTCACGGCGCTCGAAGCGTTTCTGCTGACCGGGTTCGTCAGACGCAGGAAAAGCTTCTGGCTGTTCCTTGCGGTGCTTGCGGGCGGCGCGGCGGTGCTGGTGCGTCCGCTCAATCTGCTCTGGATCGCGCCGCTGATCTTCGTTTCGTTCTTCGTGAAGACTTCGGAAAACACGGCAGTGCGTTTTGTGCTTTGTCCGCTGACCGCCGTGCTTCTGTTCGCGCTCGTGTTCGCGCCGTGGATCATCCGGAACCACAACATCGGCGCCGGCTGGCGGATTGACGCCGTTTCCGCCGATTCGCTCAAGCACAACGCATCCATCGTGGAAAGCCGCATCACGAAACTCCCAGCCGCCGAATTCCGGCAGATGTACGAAAAGCATTTCGCGGAAACGTTCGCCCTGCATCCGGAACGCTGGCAGACCGAAGATTCAAAACTCGATTATGAGGAAAAATATCTGACCGGAATCCTGAAACAGCATCCGTTCACATATCTGACTTCGTTCTTCCGGCCCGTGAATTTCGTGCCGGACATTCCGTCGTTCCTGGAAAATCTGGGGCTTGCCTCGGGCGAACGCGGAACCGCCGATGTGATCGTCAGCCACGGTCTGCTGGAAGGAATCCGGCATTATTTCGGCGGAAACTACTGGCCCCTGCTGCTGGCGGGACCGTTCGCGCTCGTGCTTCTGGCGACTTATCTCGGTGCCGCGTGGACCCTGCTGTTCCGGCAGCCGCGCGAGCTTATGACGTGGCTGCTGTTCCTGACCCTGTGCATATACTACTACACCGTGACGGGGGCCGTGGCATATCCGAGATTTTCCCTTCCGGGACTCCCCTTCCTCTGCGTGCTGGCCGCCGCGGCCCTGGAAAAGGCTCACTCCGCCCAGCCGACTCCCACGTAATAGGCCATGGCGTTCTGCGTGGTGTCAAGGCGTCCGAACTGAACCACGACCGGAAGATCCGAACGGATCCGCAGCGCATACTGCGTGAGCGGCGGAATCACGGCGCCGTTCAGGTCGGACGGATGGTCCAGCCGAAGCGCGATCACGCGTTCCGCCGGAACGTTCACCGGAATATCCTTCAGCGGGGCGCGGTCCGAAAAATAGACGTCGATCTTCACCGACGCCGCCTTTTCGTTCGTGTTGAAGATCATCAGCGCCTCATGCGCCTCCATGGGGCCGTTCTTCGTCTTTTCGGGAAGATAGCCGTCCGGGAAATACCAGGTGCGTTTCCC
>CAZHPP010000155.1:0-8300 GCA_964534535.1 uncultured Victivallales bacterium
GGACACATGAATTTGAAAATACATAAGTCATTGGAGAAAGAGAACTTACAGAAACACACCGCCCAAAGTGTCTTGAATTTCCACCAAACGCCCGTCAAATAATCGCCATGAAAATTCTCCGTTTCAGCATTTTGCCCTCAAAAACGGCCTCAAAACGGAGAAAAAGTCGTCTTGAAATCTCATAAAATGCCCCATTTGTAAAACGCATGAAAATAATACGAAAAAAGTCGAAAGCATCATAAGTTTGACGCCTTCGGCTTTCATATCTTTTCGTTTATTTGACTCTGGAAATATTCTTATATTATATTGCGGCTCTAAAATTGCCGCACAAACCTCGCATTCTCACTCTGCTCTTAAAGTGATTGATTCAATCTTTAAGCGCTGTATTTTGGGGGCCGGAGCGCGATTGCGAAGCATTGGAACAAATTCAAATCGAAGTTCTGCGATGCCATTGCCGGTCATTCTGACTGGAATACGGCATTGTATCGTATCAAAATTTTTAACAGGTACACTCGTGCATTCCTCGTTTCCATCGCGGATAACCAGTTTCCCCTGATTCATTGCCGAGTATTTCAAGGATATTTCGAGAAACAAATTCGCATTTACTTCCGGGACTCTTACTCCAAGTGTTGATGATTCATTGATTGTCAGCATCTCACCGGCAATTTGCCATTCCTCCGGGAAAACCAGTTGCGGATATGCATCCAAGATGCGGAATCGTATTGTTTCCCCCACGTTTATTGCTCGGGACGGCGTATCAGGCGGCGTGTCATGGAATTTTCCAATCCCCTGTTTGACCGTCAGAAGTTTCGGCAGGACTTCGCATGAAATCTGCATTTCGTTCGATTCATCAACGAAAGCTTCACGGAGGAAAAGCATATAGTTCCCGTCCGGTAAATTCAAGTTCGCCGTCCTCAAATAATTCGGGACATCTCTAACATTTTTTTCGATGGAAAATACAGCCTTCCCGCTGTTACTTGCTTTTTGCACTTTTGACTGATTTCTTGGCCGCGCGGGTCTGATCGACTTCAGTACGGTGAGCCGTGCGCTTTTCAGCGGCGGCAGCACGATCGGCCTGAACTTTCTGATCCGCGGCAGTCCGCTTTGCTTCGACCTTTGCCTGAACCGCGGCAAGGTCGAATTTATTCCCCTTCTCAGCGGCCCGCGCGGCAAGCGCCGCATCTCCGGCCGCACGCTTTTCCGCAACGGTCTTGTCGATTGAAGCCTGCCTGACAGCGATCTGTTCATCCACGGCCTGACGTTTTGCCGCCAGCTCGGAGTCATTCAGCTTGCCGTTCCCATCCGCATCGAAGCGATTGAAGAAAGCCTGCTGTTCCGCTGTCTTGACAGTTCCGTTTTCCGCCGCCGCGACACCGCCGATCGTTCCGAGAAGCCCGATCGTGCAAAGCACTGTTCCGATGAGATTTTTCATTTCCCGATCCTCCTGTTAAAAAATTGGCGGCGATTCATTCGTCGCCGCCATAAAGAACGCAAAGTCTTTCAAGAACCTACATCATTTCTGCAAAGAATAAGTTTTTTTCACTTCTCCGTTAACTGCGCCGCGGCGCGCCATGCTTTCCACCGCCGAAGCAATATAGCTGACTGTCACCTTTGCAGGCGAAACACTGACCAGCAGATGACCATCGTTCGGAAGAAAATCGCCTTCCTTATAGCCGTACTCTTCCGCGAAATGTCTGCGGAAGTTGCGGGTCGCGCCCTGCGGAACCAGCTGATAGATTACGCCGTCGGTCTCCTGCCGGGCATAAAAGTGGTCGTGTCCGTGAAAGACGATGTCCACATGGTGTCTGCGCAGAAGTTCATGGACTCGCGCCCACTGATGCAGATGCGCAGCCTCGGCTCCGCCGCGGTTGCCCGCGCCGAGGCCTCCGGTCAGCTGATGAATGAATATGAACTTGAATCCGGCACTGGATTCCCTCAGAGTCTTTTCCAGCCACGAAAACTGTTCATCGCCGAGAGTCATGTTTTCCAGGTCGCGTCCGCCGTGAGTCGATGTGCTGTATGTATATGGATCCAGCACGACGAACAGCGCATCGCCCCAGTTCCATGCGTAATAATTCTGCAGATGCCGGTTGTTTCCCGTATAGAATCCGTCGGGTTCCGGGTTGGAGAAATACTTCATGCGCATGGAGCGGGACCAGTCGGCAAGTTCCGTTTCTCCGGCGCGTTTGACCTCCTCGCCGTCATGGTTGCCGAGCACAAGAAACAGCGGAACATGGTTCCCGATCAGTCCGAAATAATACCGTTGGGCCAGATACTGTTTCGCCGCGGATTCGCGCGATGGATGCTTCCCTGTCATGAAAGTGTCGCCGAGGTCGATGTTGAAATCCGGATTTTCCGATGCGATGTTCGCAAGCATGGTTCTGTAAAGTTCCGGAATGCAGCTGCCGTCCAGATGTGAGTCGGCCTGAGCAGTGAATGTGAACGGTTCGCCCGGTCTGCGCGCCGTCCGGAAACTTCCATGACAGCTGCCGATCTTCCACTCGCGGCGCCCCGGAGCCAGGCCGGAAAGCCTGACTTCGGCCGTGCCGCCTGCCTCGACCGTAAACGGCTGACGGATTTCTCCGCATTCGACCACGCCCGAACGCGCTCCGGCGGAACGGATGTTCAGGGTGATCGAATCCGCGGTCGGACGCCCCTGAACGACGTCAAATGAGACTGCCGGGACATCGGTCAGAAATGTTTCCGCTTCCTGCGGCGGCCTCGAGGCGTCTTTTCCGCCTGCGGCGGTCACGGCCAGCGCTGCCGCCGCTGTGATGAGAAGAATGCGTTTCATTTTCCCTCCGCGGTAAAGAATCTGCCTGTGTCTCCTGTCGGCGGTGTGTCCTGCTGTGCGGCAGAGTAAATGTAATACGGCGCACTCGCATAGCCGTCGAGATTGCGGAGCTTCATCATGGCGCTTTTCTGTTCGGCCGTGAGAGTTTTTGCAGTGCGGGCAAATGCGTCGGCGTAATAATAACTCATTTCACCGTCGAGTTCGCCGTAGCGGCGGCCCATGGCGAGCAGAGCATTACGGTCGGGAGTCTTTCCGGAGAGGAAGAGCCGGAGCTGTCCGGCAATCTTTTGCCGCAGGGAGGCGATCTCTTTCAAAGCCGTGCGCTGTTTTTCGATAGTCGAAGTCACCAGTTTACGCTGATCCGCATGGAGAAGGTTCAAAAATTCCGCGCCGGAATCTCCGGTAATAGAAGTTGAAATATCCATGTCGCGCTTGCCCATGATCGGCATGTCCTTCATATAGAATCCGCCGAAATAGGTTCCGTGACGTTCCGGGCAGAAATAAGTGTCCGCCTTGACGGAACCGGCATAAAAGCTGAAGAATTCGCTCGCGTAGGTCATGTAGGCCACGTTCATCATCTTTTCGGTGCCGCGCGGCAGACGGAACGGGCTCGCGTCGACCTCCGGCCAGGTGCTGAAATCTCCGAATTTGAGCTTGCCGAGTGCGGCTTTCTGCTCCGGAGTCAGCGAAGAGGCGATTCCGCCGAACATTTCGGCGCGGGCAATGGAAAGTTCCATATCCTTTTCGAAGATTTCTCCGACATACCGCACCACGGCGGTCTTGTCCAGCGTGACGTTTTCCTCCGCCGCGCGGTAGAACGCCTTGATGAGCGGAAGCCGCATAAGAGCAAGCTGTTTCAATCCGACGGTCTGATGTTCGGCAAGAGTTTTCAAGTCGCCGCGCTGCTCATCGGAAAGAATGCTCAGCACATTGCCGCAGATGCGGTTCAGAAACACGGGATTGTGCCCTTTGCCCGCCGCATCAATGTCGCGCATGTACTGGAATCCGAAGAAGTCGCAGACTTTCCCGGGCGGCAGGAAGGTCGCCGCTCCGAAATCTCCGGTCAGGAACGCAAGTCCGTTGAACGCAATCGTGTGAAGCTGGGCGTTGTCGGACATGGCCTGTTCGATGGTGTAGTTTTCAAGGTTGGAACGCTGAGTCTTCTCTTCATTCCGGCGGTGTCCGCCCTCGCGCTGTTCCTGTCCTGCACCGTCGCGGCGGCGCCTCGGACGGTCTCCTCCGTCATCGGCGGCGGTAAGATTTCCGGCGAGCAGAGCGGCAATCATGGTCATTGCAAGCAGTTTCTTCATGTTAAATCTCCCTTGTTGTTTTTATCGGATGTCGTAGGAATAAAACGGCTCGACAGTGCCGTTCTTCATAAACTGGACCGTGCATTTTTCCGGCGTCACGCGGACTCTCAGATAACCGCATCCGGCGAGCGTCTTCCCGCTCTTATAGGCCTGAGCGTTTTCCAGACTTTCCGGCGAACCGGCCGGAAGCGGAAGAGTCTGATAGACGATCCCGTCAAGCGTCTGATGACTAAAGACGTGATCGTGTCCCTGAAAAACGGCCGAGACCTTGTTTTTAACCAGAAGTTCGTGGATCGGCATCGGCCAGGATGGACGATTCTCTCTGAAATCCGACTTCTGATTCCGGCGGCCGGAGCCGCCCCATTCATAAAATTTTGCGGCTTCCGCTCCGCCGCGTCCGGTACCGTTGATGTGATGAGTGAAAACAAACTTGTATTTTGCTGTGGAAGATTCCAGCGTCTTTTTGAGCCACTGATACTGAGCGTCGCCGATCGTGGTCTGCCACGGATTATTGTTTTTCTCGCGTGTCCCGAACTTGTTGTCGACGGCGGCTTTGGAGTGCCAGTATGGATCAATCACGATGAACAGCGCATCGCCCCACTGCCACGCATAATAATCCCGCAGGAATCCGATGTGTTCCACTTTCTCCGCATCGCCGGAATAAATGCCTTCCGGAGCGGGCTGGGGATAATACTTTTCACGGGCGTTCTGCGCCAGGACCGCCACGTTTTCCGCCGTGCCGTCAAGATTGCAGCGCGCGGCCTGTTCGTGATTGCCGTTGACCAGAAACAGCGGAGCTCCGGCGAGCGAAAGCCACGGACGGTGCGCCCGGTAGATCGACTCGACCGCTGACTGCGAAAGTGTGCCGCGCTTCTGATCGACGCTGAAATCATCGCCCATTGTGATGTAGAAATCTGGCCTGTCAGCCGCCGCCCTGAGCAGAGTCTTTGCATAGACTCCGGCATCGTTCTGATGCCCGCGCTCCGGATGGGAATCGCCCTGAACGTCAAACGTGAAGGCGCTTCCCGGTTTGCGCTGCGTATGAAAATGATATTCCGGGCTTTTCTCCCCGTTCAGCGTCAGGGTGTATTGATATGCAGTGTCGGGCGCAAGTCCGTCCAGACGGATTACGGAAGGAATGCCGCCCTTGAGTGCAAGCGGAATAGTTTTTGTCCCGCAGACGAGCAAACCTTCGGCATTGCGTGCAGAAAGGATATTGAGGTCGATTGCGGTATCGCCGGGCCTTCCGGCAATGACCTGCGCCGGTTTCCAGCAGCCTTCGGGAAGCGGCAGGTCGGCAAGATTCTGTTTCCGCCTGCGTTCCCCCGTCTGCTGTGTTTTGCCGCGTTCGTGCGGAATCTCCGCCGCATTCAGCGCGAATGCGAACCATGCGGCGAACAGTGCTGAAAGGAAAAGTCTCATGAAAGCCTCCGTTGTTCTTCCGTTCCGGCATCAGGAACGGGAAAACGGCGGAGAACCTACATGCTATTCGCGATTTTTTTCCATTTTTCTTTTCAGTTCGCCCAGACGCTGTTCCAGAAGCTCAAGTTTTTCCCTGCCTTCCGGCGGAGCATCGGGGTGTCGGACGAGGATGGAATAAAGTCCGGCGGCGCGCTCCAGTTCCCTGATTCCCTGCGCTGTCTTTCCATTCTTCGCAAGGGAGACAGCGTATTTCAGCCTGACATCGGCGGCTGTGGCAAGGACTTCCGGTTCGTTCGGATGACGGCTCAGCAGTTCATCGGCCTGCGTCAGGGCGAACCGGATCTGCGAATCGAAATTCGGATTCTTCGGATTGATCTTGCCGGCCAGACGCAACAGAAGAAGACGATATGCCGGATTGTCCGGCCTGTCGCCGACCAGTTTCTTCAGAATTTCAATGGCATTCTCGCCGCGTCCGAGCCGTGGATTTTCAGAAAGGATCGCCGCGGCAAGATACCGGAGTTCCGGATTCTCCGGGTCCGTTTTCCTCAGACTTTCCAGAAGCTTCCATGCCTGATCGATCTTTTCCGGATCGCCGCCGGGTGTCTGTTCCTTTCCCGGCATGGCGCGCAGGTGTCCGGCCAGAGCGCAGAGGGAACGCACCGCCGTCACATCCTTTCCCGCGGCCAGTTCGCGCCAGATCGCCTGCGCTTCAGATGTTTTTCCTTGAGCCGCAAGACTTTCCGCCAGTTTGAACCGGTCAGGCGTCTGACGGAATGCCTTTTCGGCAATAGCGGCTTTTCCGCTGCGGAGAGCAATCGTACCGATCACCTCGTTCGCGTAGGTCTTTCGGTGGGAGGAAACCGCTTCATAGTACGGCAGAAGCCTCAGCAGAAGTTCCGTATTGCGGGTTCCCGGCTGGTCGGCATAGGTGTTGAAAATTTCATAAAGCGTCCGGTCCGCGATTCCGAGCGCGCGGCGCGTCCGCAGGTAGCCGACGGTCAGTGCAGCGGCCAGAGCGGCGGCCAGAAGCACGGCAGCCGCACTCCATGCGGCCACCGCCGGACGGCGCTTCGACCACAGGAACAGACGCCGGAAGACCGACGAACGGCGAGCCCTGACCGCCTCTCCGTTCAGGAAGCGCCTGAGGTCAGCCGCCATTTCCGCAACGGAGGAATAGCGGTCGCCGGGAGAATATGAAAGACTCTTTTCCGCAATCGCGGCAAGATCGCGCGGAACTCCCTCGAGCGGCGGAATGTCGTGCTCTCCGATGCGTTTGACGACTGCGCCCGGACTGGATTCCGGAAAGATCGGGCGGTTCGCCAGCAGTTCATAAAGCGATGCGCCAAGGCTGTACTGGTCCGAAGCGCAGGTATTTTCATTTTTGATCAGACGTTCCGGAGACACGTACCGGAGCGTGCCGTCGTGCGACTGCGTCACCATGGATGCCGGTTCGTTTTCATTGAGGATCGCCGCGATGCCGAAGTCGCTGATATGCAGGTCGCCGCGTTCATCCACCAGAAAGTTCGCGGGCTTGATGTCGCGGTGCAGAACATGATTTGCATGGGCGTAGGCAAGAGCGTCAGCCGCCTGAAGGATCAGGCGCGCCGCCTCGCGTGGAGAGCGTTTCGTCCTGATATCGAGTGAGCGCCCGGCGATGAGTTCCATCACATAAAAGCTGAAGTCGCCGTCTCGGCCCGCGCCGAACACCTGTACAATGTTCGGATGATGCAGAGATGCAATGAGCATGGACTCCTTTTCAAATTTCTTTACCAGTGCTGCGTCATTGGACCAGACCGGAGAAAGCAGTTTCAGCGCAACTTCCCGGTTCAGGGAATTCTGTCTCGCCCGGAATACCGTGCCCATGCCGCCGGAACCGAGCTTTCCAAGAAGATCGAATTCGCCCAGACGCGCCGGAAGCTGTGTCCGCGGAACCGCGGGCGGCGTATACGGCTGGGTCTTTGAAATTTCCTCCATACCGGAAAGCATCGGCAGGACTTCCATGAGTTCCGCCTGAAATTCGGAATGGGAAGACGCAAACGCTTCCGGAGTCAGATGTTCTCCGGAGCGGATGCTGGCGAGGTATTCCTCCGTCAGTTTTGCAATGTTCTCTTCGCTCATGGATGGAACTCCGTAAGGTTCAGCAGAAGCTGCCTCATTTTTTTCAGCGCACGGACATAGCGGATGCTGGCGGCATCGGGAGAAACTCCGAGGACTCCGGCGCATTCCGCATTGGAAAGCTGTTCGAAATGGCGCATCTCCAGAATTTCCCTGTCGGCCGGATTCAGTTCTTTCAGCACTGTACGGATCAGCGCACGGTTTTCTTCCCGGTCCAGTTTCGTGCGTGGGGAAGTCACGGTGGCGGCGAGAAGATTCCAGCGTTCCTGAATCTGCGTTCCATCCTCACTGCCGCTGTCGTCGAAAGAGACTTCCCTGTAAGCGTCACGTTTCTGACATGCCAGATGCTGACGCTCAAGGTCATGAATGGTCTGCATGAGAATCATGCGGAGTTTTGCAAATACGGGCACTTCCGGATGTTCGCGGAAGAATTCGGGCCGCTTCAAGGCATTCAGAAAAGTCTGCTGGACGACATCTTCCGCGGAGACGCGGGAAAGAAGCATTGACGGGATGCGCAGTGCCGCCACAGACGTCAGACGTCCGCGGTGTTCTTCCCATGACGATTGAACTTCCGTTAGAGATAGTTTCGCATCTGCCATATTCTGCACTCCCGCCGATATTACTATACTTCACACAACGAAGGAAATCAACAAGCATTG